>JBKDZV010000001.1:0-2572 GCA_047971455.1 Mycoplasmatales bacterium
GAATCAAATATATGATAAATCTTATCAAAATATAACTATTTACTATTATTAACTTATCTAAATTTATGCTATAATTTGTGTATAATACAAATTAAGTTAAAGTGGAGAACGCCAAGTCTTCACTTTTTTTATATTTATTTTCTTTAAACTTGTATATCAACTTCCACAATTTATTATACATTTTCTTTTTTTTAATTTTATTATTTTAACAATTTTTTAATTTACTTATCTATTGAAATAGCTAGCTATCTTTAAGTATAATCATGTATTATAAAAGTCAAATGAATTTCACTTTAAATTTGGATGCTATATCTTTAAATAAAATATTTTGAAAAGTATATAGTATAAAATATATTTAAAGTAATAAATAATAACTAATAATAAAAAGTAATTTTTCTTAAATAGCAGAAAAGTTACAAAAATAGCCATGAATATAGTTATGATTTATTATTTTAAAACTAGCTAACAAAAATTATACTATAATGAAAAAATCCGAAAGAGAATTATCTCTTCCGAATTTTACTTTTACAAACTTTTTATCTTAAATATTTAAAACTAATTTTAATTTTATAGTTCAACAATTCTATCAGCGTAGTTTGCCATATCTTTATCGTGGGTTACTAATAAAATTGTTAAGTTTTGTTCTTTTTGTATTTTTTTTACTAATTCCATAACTTTTTTTGCTGTGTCACTATCTAAATTCCCTGTTGGTTCATCCATTAATAAAACTTGCGGTTTATTATAAATTGCTCGAGCTATTGCTACTCTTTGGCGTTGCCCACCACTTATTTTTAAAGGGGTTTTCTTTAAAATATCATTTATTTCTAACGTATTAACAATTTCATCAAAATTATTGGCTGGCTCTCTTTTAAATAATTTATCACATATTTTAATATTTTTTTCCACTGTCTCTTCATTTAATAACCCATAGTTTTGGACAATATACCCTATTTTAGAACTTCTTAATTCACTTTTTTGAGCTTTAGATAAGTTATTTATTTCTAATTCATTTAATACATAAGTCCCTGAATCAAATTCTGCTATACCTGATAAGATGTTAAGTAAAGTAGTTTTACCTTTTCCACTTTTACCCATAATTGCTACAAATTCATTATCCAATACTTCCAAATTAAAACTATCTAATATTACTTGTTTACCATATTTTTTAGTTATGTTAGTTAATTTAATCATAATTCTCCTTCAATATATTTATCATTTAATTGCTTATTACCGATACTTTTATATCTTATTAACGTTAAAATATATTTCATGATATTTAAACTAATAAAGACTATCATTGCTATTTCAATTATTACTAAATCCTTAACTTTCCATAAGTTTATTATATATGAAATTTGTAATACTAATAATAGTTGAATTATGATATATGGTAATTCTTTTTTTAGCTCTCTTTTTTGAATATGCTTCCATTTAGCACCTAGTAAATGATATACTGCAAATTTATATTCTTTATATTTTAATTCGCTAAATAAATATGAGAAATATAATACTAATAAAATAAAACTAATATACATTAAAACTATTATAGTTTGCATTTTTTTTCGAATTTCTTCTTCTGAATCAATACTAGCATATAATGTCTGTGAATAGATATTAAGTTCCGTGCTATATTTTCCTTTTACTGCTTCAAACTCTTGTTCAAATTCTGGGGGGGCTATTTGTTGATAATCAATAAATAAATACTGTCCATAAAGGATATTAGTATAAATTGGCTGATGATTCAAATAACTATCTAAATCATATAAATGCATATTTTGGTCATCTACTATAAAACTTGGTAAAAGAAAAGGATCTTTAACTTGTTTCTGATCAATAATGTCTGTATTATTATTAGAAACAATACCTATAACTTTAGTTTTAATTTGCGTAAATTCTCCTAAATCATCACATACTTCATCAACTTTTGGATATTCTACTGTTACACCTTCCTCTTCATTTTCTGTAGTCATCATTGTACTCCAATTCATATGAGTACCACAAACTGAAGGAAGAAAATCTTCAATTTCCATTTGATCCCCGACTTGAATATTATTTGCTTGAGCATAATTCTTCGTTATTATTATTGGTAAAACTGTATTATCATTATATTGTATTACAAAATCATTAGTAGAAAATCCTTGCCCGACTTCAAAATCTAATTGATCTTTGATTTTATTATAATATACTTCATCAGCATAAACATGTAAATTATCACTTACATCAGAAAAAGTGGTATTAGTTAGAGTTACACCTTCAATAGCATCAAGATCAGTCATTATATCTTGATAAGCTGAACTGTTAAAAGTATTTAATTGAGCATAAATTTCTTGATTATAAAGGTCATTATATTTTAAGCGTTGTTGAAACATTAACATTACAAAATAAAGTAGGATTGTTATAACAATTATTAAGATTACTGTTAAACAAATTCCAATTAATCTTCTCATTTTAACCTCTTTTCTAATGCTGTAAATTCATATATACATAATAGAATTAATGTTAATGGAATAATAGATAATATCATTATTAAATAAATTATTGCTGTGTTTACAAAGGAAAAGTATTCAAAGTA
>JBKDZV010000002.1:0-4258 GCA_047971455.1 Mycoplasmatales bacterium
TAACAGAAAAAGTAGTAGTCATTATGGGTGCTTCGTCAGGAATAGGAGCAACTACAGCTAGATTATTAGCAAATAAAGGAGCAAAAGTTGTTATAGCGGCTCGCCGTGAAGAAAGAATTAAAAATTTAGCAGAAGAATTAGGAGATAATGTTGTCTACCAACCAGCAGATGTAACGAACCGTGAGCAAATAAAACAAGTAGTGGAATTAGCAATGGAAAAATTCGGAAAAATTGATGTAATGTTTAATAATGCTGGAATAATGCCTCAAGGTAATTTAAGTACGCTAGAATATGATAAATGGGAAAGTATGATAAATATTAATATTATGGGAGTATTAAATGGTATCGGAGCAGTATTACCAATTATGCAAAAGCAACAAAGTGGTCTAATTATTACAACAGATTCAGTAGCTGGACATGTTGTTTATCCAGGATCTTCAGTATATAATGGGACAAAATTTGCTGTTCGTGCCATTATGGAAGGTTTACGCCAAGAAGAATTAGCTAATGGAATACGTTCAACAATTATTTCACCAGGGGCAGTAACGACAGAATTATTAAACACTGTGGGTAATGCTGAAATTAAAGCCTTATATCAATCAATGCAAGATCAAGATAAAGGAAGTTTAACAGCTTTAGATGTAGCAAATGCGGTATTATATGCAATAGAACAACCAGAACATGTAACAATTAGTGAAGTGTTAATGCGTCCGGCAAGCCAAACAATATAAAGTAAAATAATTAAAGAAGGAGTGTACTATGTATTTAGAACAAATAAATCAACCAAAAGATTTAAATAAATTGAATCAAGAAGAATTAACTAAACTATGTCAAGAATTACGAGATGTTTTATTATATAAATTATCAATTAATGGTGGTCATAGTGGACCTAATTTAGGAGTAGTTGAATTAACAGTAGCTTTACACTATGTTTTTGATGTACCACAAGATAAAATAGTTTTTGATGTTTCTCATCAAACATATATTCATAAAATGTTAACAGGAAGAAGGGAAAGTTTTACTAATAAAGATAAATTTAAAGATGTAACTGGATATACTGATCCTGATGAAAGTAAATATGATTTCTTTAAAATTGGACATACGGCAACTTCAATTTCTTTAGGACATGGATTAGCTAAAGCTCGTGATTTAAAAAGAGAACAAGGTAATATAATTTCAGTTATTGGTGATGGAGCGTTAAGTGGTGGTGAGGCATTAGAAGGATTAAATAATGTTGGTGCCTTTAAATCTAATATGATAATTATTATTAATGATAATGGTCAATCAATTGCGGAGAATCATGGTGGATTTTATCAAAATTTACAAGAATTACGAGAAGGTAATGGTGTTGCTAAAACTAATCTATTTACCGCAATGGGCTTAGATTATAAATATATTAGTGATGGACATAATTTGGCATTATTAATTTCTGAGTTACAAGCTGTAAAAGATCGGAAAACACCAATTGTTTTACATGTTAAAACAATTAAAGGTAAAGGATACGCTCCAGCAGAGAATAATCATGAAAAATTCCATGCTGGTGGACCAATCAATTTAGAAACAGGAGAATATCATGTAAATAATGTTACAGAAACATATGCTTCAAAAACTCGTGATCTTTTAGTAAAAGAGATGCAAAATGATCCAACTGTAGCAACAATTACTGCAGGAACACCTTCAATATTAGGGTTTAACAAAGAGTTGCGTGAGCAATTTCCAAATCAATTTATTGATGTAGGAATTGCAGAAGAACATGCGATGGCCATGGTAAGTGCAATGGCTAAAAATGGTGCAAAACCAGTATTCGGGGTTATGGGAACATTTTTACAACGAGTTTATGATCAAATTTCACATGATACAGCAATTAACCAAAATACACCAACAGTTTTAGTATATTACGGTTCAGCTAATGCTTTAACTGATATAAATCATTTAGGAATTTATGATATTGCGATGATTTCTAATATTCCTAATGTCGTTTATTTAGCACCTACTAGTTTAGAAGAACACGAAGCAATGTTACATTATGCTATTCATCAAACTAAGAATTTAGTCTTTATTAGAGTACCAGTAGCACCATTAAAGGAAACAGGAATAAAAGATACAACTGATTATTCTATGTTAAATAAATTTCAAATAGTAAATCAAGGAACTAAAGTAGCATTAATTGGTTTGGGTAATTTCTTTAATTTAGCACAGGAAGTACAACAAGAATTGCAAACAAAATATAATATCAATGCCACTTTAATTAACCCTAAATTTATGTCAGGAGTTGATGAAGAATTATTGATAAGTCTACAACAAGATCATGACTTAGTTATTACAATGGAAGATGGACAAATTGAAGGTGGATTTGGACCAAAAGTAGCTAATTTTTATGCGGGGACTAATGTAAAGGTCCAAACTTTAGGTTACAAAAAAGAATTTATTGATCGTTATGATGTGAATGAATTATTACAAGCAAGTAAATTAACTAAAGAACAAATTATTGAAATTATTAAAAATAATTTTAATTAAAGATAGTAAAGAAAGGAAAAATAAATATGGATAATAATAAATTAGAAAAAAAAGTGGAAATGTTTATGACTGACTTAGGACAAGCAATGGTTGAACGTGATATTAAAGTGTTGGATGAATTATTAGATGATGATGCTTGTTTACAACATATTACCGGTTATATTCAGCCTAAAGCTGAATGGTTAGCACAAGTTAAAGTAGATTATTTTACTTATCGTAAAGTAGAATATCAAAATATCCAAATTATGGATATAAATAATCAGGGTCTTATTAGTATTAAAGTTGATTGGACAATAACTGGTAATTCTGTTTGGCCCTTTGCAGCAATATTTTATTTAAAAGAAGTTGATGGAAAATTAAAATGGCAAGGAACTAATAAATTAAGTTATCGTTAAAATAAATAGTAGTTATATTCTAATTATTCATGAGAGTGTAAAATTAGTAGCAATAGTTTAGAACTACGCAAATTAATATAATCAATAAATAAGTTTAGAAAAATTAAATATTATAATAAGAGACTAATGAAAAATAACTTCATTAGTCTAATTTATTAGGCAATTAAAATAGTTTACATAAAATTATATATTTAAAAAACTCATTTATTTATTTATAATTATTATTTATTTTTGTAATAATTATTCTAATATAGAAATACTATCTTCGAAATAAGTTTTATCTAATTATAGACCACTATAGATAAGGTTATATTATTGTTAATAAATTTGATTAGACTTAATATTAATTTATATATACTAAGAAGATGAACAAAAAATAAAAGCTTAAATTACTTTTTTATACTGTAGGAGATAATTTATTTATGGCAAAATATTAGAAAATATTATTTGATATTCAATATTATAGTTACTGTCATAAAATAAATTAATCAATTTGAAACATTATAATTTTTCATTTATGTAATTTGAACTTTTTTAAATATTTTTCAATATTAAGTTTATTTAAACCTTTATTAAACAATTTAATATGATATTTATCGTTTCTTTTACATGATTTTGTTGGTAATTATTCCTAAAAATGATAGTACAAAAAAAATTAGTATAGAATAAAGATTAAAAATAGATTAAAAAAATAAAATAATTTATGACAAATTCCTATTTTAAAGGGTTTTAAAATTAAATTCTATCCAAAGTTTTAATTAATAATAATGCCAAATAAATAATAAAAAGTAGTGTGTAAAAATATAAAAACCTTGATAAATGTCACTAAATAAGGGGTTTGCCATCTTTACAAAATATTTAAAATATGCTAAACTTAAAAAAAGGTTATTTTACAGAAGAAAATTATATCCTAAGAGAGTGATAAAACTAAAGGAGAATAATGAAAAAAGTAAAATTGAAGTAGAACAAACACAAGTTTGTATTATATAGTATAGTCTAATGGCCTTATTAATTATCGGAGGAGGACAATATTTAAACTATACCAGCTGAAAGTACAAATTATACAAAAGAATATGGAACAACTGATTTCAAAGTTCATTATGTTAAAGATACTGATTATATAATCGAGATAGATAACCAAGTATTAGATGGTCAAGATATTGAAATGGAACAATGGGATTTTCAACAGAAATATGGGATTTAGAAAATATAGATGTAGGTAGCACAGAACCAATCAAATTAAAATAAAAAGGAAGAATAATGATAAACTTAATAATATTAATAATTGGACTAATGATATTTAAGAGAAAGAGTAAAGGATATATAAAAAGAAATAAAATAATTGA
>JBKDZV010000003.1:0-32165 GCA_047971455.1 Mycoplasmatales bacterium
AAGTTTCTTGGATCTGTTTCAGGCATAGGAATATCCTTTAAGTATTTAAGACTTAAAGTTTCGGTTGTTATTTTATTACTTTTAATATATTTGCTTTGTTTTTCACTAACTGTTCTTGTTCCTGAACTTATAAAGGAAGCTGTTGAAAATTGCCCATACTCATTTATTTGCATTGGTAAAGTTATAGCACTTTCTCCAAAATATGGTGTATAAACAATTTTTTCTTCATTGACTTGTCCTTTAAGTCTTAAAACTGTTAACTTATTATCTTTATTAAAAGTTTCTACTGTTTCAGATTTATCAGTTTTAAACGCTTTAAGATAATCAGTTATATCGTTTAACATTGAAAAGTCAATATCCATATTAACTTTTTGATTATTTATATAAATATTTATCTTAGAGGAATCCATCTCAAAGTATTTAACTTTATCAGTTAAATCTTTATTTGGATCTAAGGTTTTATCCACCTTCCCATCTAAATTATTATCAATACCGATTTGGTATTCATAACTTTCATTATTATTTGTGATTGGTACTACATAATTTTTACCACCTGACTTGGCAAAAACCAATTCAAAATTCTTTCCATTTACTAAAGAATCAGCTGATGCGGCAATTGGTATAAACATCACTAATCCTATAACAAATATTATTCCTATTAATTTTTTCAAATTATCTCCTTTTATTAGCTGTTCAATTGTATTCTTATTTTTCATTTTATTAGAATACAACATACATCTATATTTTAGCAAATTTTTTGTAGTATTGTGATTTTATTAAATAGTTTTGAAGTAATTCTAATACTTAATAAAAGCTCTTTTTTACTATCTATTATTTACTACTTTAAACATACTTCTATACTGTTTACATTTGGAGTGGCTAAATTATCAAATTTAATTATTACAACTACTAATTTTTTTTCTAATAATTTTTTATTTGAAAATACCCTTTTATGAGCTATTTTTATTTTTATCTTTTTTTTATACCTTCCATCGTATTTGTATTCTTTACTACTCTTTGAATAATTATTAGATGTATTAAGTATATACATAGATAATCTTCTTTGGCTTGTCTTATTTTAAAATTCTTCTACTGTTTCCATTATTACCTTTGTAATATTAGTTATATTTTGAGGAAAATAAGACTTGCCATAAACTTACTTCATAAAATTAACTACTTCTTTACTAGACAAATCAATTTAAATAGTTCAAGTAATGAAGCTGTTAATTACTTACTTCTAGTTTGATACTTATGCGCAATAGATGGATTTACTGTTTTTATCTTTTGGTATTGTTCTCCATTTGTTGGTTCGAAATTTTTATTATTCATTACGATAATTATTTTTAACAACTTCTCCATACTTATATAGAATCATAATCCATAAATATTTTAAACTTTATTTTTTATAAATAAATTAGTAATTATTTTCACAAATTTATCTGTACTTCTACTGGGAAATTTATAAATTTAATAAAATCTTCACTATTACTATCTATAAAACTTGTAATATCTTTTTAATTTTTCTTCATTATTTCTGTTTTTTTTATTATCTTCTTATCAATATTATAATATGACAAGAGACCTCCTTTTCGTAGTTTTTATTAACTGTTAACAAAACTATATCCAAAAGAAGATTCAATTTTATAAAAAACTTTTGTTAGTCCCCTAATTATAGCCATTGTCAAGAAATAAAACATAAAAAAATATACTAATAAAATTAGTATATTTTTTTATGTTTTATTTGTTTATTTTTTTTTTCATTTCTTTTTTCTTGGATATTTTCTCTTTTAACCATTAATACATATAAAAATCCTAAAGATAGGAAAATTAAGGAGTTTATTCCTTTAGATATAAATGGTAATGTTACTCCGGTCATTGGAATTACCCCGGTTACTCCTCCAATATTTACCATTGTCTGAATTAAAATTAAAGCCGAAAATCCTGAGCAAATCAAATAATTATATTTAGATTGCGAATTATATCCAACTCGATAAATTTGCAATGCCAAAATCGTAATTAAAGCAATAACAACCATTCCTCCAATAATTCCTAATTCTTCTAAAATTACTGCAAAAATAAAATCACTACTTGAAGCGAACAAAAATCCTGTATTTTGCGTAGAATGTAAATAACCATTTCCTAATATTCCACCATTGGAAATCGCAATGTACGATTGTAATAAATTACCCCCTGCTCCATCTAAATAGTTAAAAGGATTTATCCAAGCCCCAATTCTTTCAATTTGATAATTTCCACTAGGAGCAATTTTGATTATTAATAAAATTCCACCAATTACTACTCCAGCTAGTACAAATACTGCTTTAAAGATTCTCCATAAATCTTTTCCATTTAAAATTATCATTACTAAAATTAAAGTTAACATGATTAATGCCCCACCTAAATCATGTTCTTTTAGGACTAAAAAAGAAGCTATTAGTGGTAAAATGATTAACTTTAGCCATTCTTCATAATTAGTAGGAGTCCTTTTTTTTGTCAAAATTTTTGCCATATAAAATATTAAAAATATTTTAGCAATTTCCATTGGTTGAAAGACTAAAGGACCCAATTTTAAAACACTTACTGCTCCTCCAGCACTTGAACCTTCTACTAATACTAAACATAAAATCCCAATTATCATCCAAAATATTAAATATACATTTTTATCAATTAGCTTTTTAAAACCTTTAGAATAACTTAAAACTAAAATTGAAAATACCATAAAAATTAATTCAAAAATAATAATAACAATAATTTCACTAAAAGGTGATTCATTATTTGCTAATAGTGATTTATAAGTTGCTGAATAAACCATTAAAATATTAATTACAATTAAAGTTAAGTAGTTTAAGATAAGCCAACGCATATTAAACCTTTAAGTAATTTCTAATAGCTATTATGGCTCCTACTAAACCAATGATTAATCCAAATATTATTTGTCCCATAATTAAATAAATTAATAAATACTCCGGTGTAACAATTGCATTAGATAAAGTAACTTTGTCACACAACATGCCATATACACTGTAAACTACGGTAAAGGCAATAATTCCTCCAATAAATCCTAATAAAGCACCTTCAAAGGCAAATGGTATTGTTATATAACCTTTAGTTGCTCCTACTAATCGCATTATTTCAATTTCTTTTCTTCGAGAATTAATTGTCAACTTAATCGTATTAGTAATTAAAAACATTGTAACAACCGCAAAAATAGCTGACACTAATATTGCTCCAAATGATATCATGTTCATTCCTTTAATTAAATCATCAGCACCAAAATCTTCTCCATATTCCGCTGAGTCAATTGTATCAATTGATTCAATCTCACTTTTTAAACTCCCCATATCAACTGATTCTAAAACATCAACTTTTAAAACATCCTTCAAGGGATTAGCTTCTCCAGAAAAGTAATCAGCAATTAAATCTCCTTGATCAATTGCCGAAGTTACATTTTGTAATTCTTCTTCTTTATCTGATAACTCTACATTTTTAACACCATCAAATCCTTCAATAGTAATGATTGTATCTTGAATTTCACTTTCTGTAGCATCTGCTTTTACATAAGCAGTCATTTTTAAACTTTCTTTAACTAAATTACTTACATGTTTAGTATTTATAGTAATTACTAAAGCAAATCCTAATAAAAATAACGTTAAAAATATTAAAACTATTGAAGCAAAAGCCATCGCAAAGTTACGTCTTAATCCAACAAAAACGTCTAAAATATTATTCATATATATATTCTCCTTTGGCTTCTTTAATAACTTTTCCTTCACCTAATAAGACTACTCTATTTAAAAAATTATTCACAATTCCTACATCATGCGTTGCCATAACTACAGTTGTTCCTTCTTCATTTATTTTTACTAACAGCTCCATAATAGCTAAAGCATTTTCGGGATCTAAGTTTCCTGTTGGTTCATCGGCTACTAAAATTACTGGTTCATCAACAATTGCTCGGGCTATCGCTGCTCTTTGTTGTTGTCCACCACTTAATTCATCAGGATATTTTTGAGCTTGTTCTTCTATTCCTACTTTATTTAATACTTCTAAAACTCTTTTTTTAATCATATTTTTGGGATACCCTGTAACATATAAGGAAAAAGCCACATTTTGATAAATTGTTTTATCAGATAGCAATTTATAATCTTGAAAAATCACTCCAATTTTTCTTCTTAATCTTGGTAAATCTTTATTCCTTAAGTTTGTTATATTTTCATTTTGTATATAAATATCTCCCGAAGTATTATTTACTTCTTTATGTAACATTTTAATTATTGAACTCTTACCTGCTCCACTTTCTCCTACTAAATAAACAAAATCTCCTTTTTTAATATCTAAAGTTATTTCTTTTAGTACAATCTCTGAACCATACTTTAATCCTACTTTATTAAGATTAATAATAACATCATTGCTACTTTGAATATTATCTGTTTCCTCATTAGCAATTATAAGATTTTCAGTTTCTTGCTTAATTGGAACTTCTTGTTTTTTTTCAATATTTTCATGTTTTTTTTGCGGATTTTCTTGTTTTGCTCGCTCAATTTTCTCTTTAATAACATCGATATCAATACGTTCGGTTATATTATTTATATCAAAATCATCAAATGATTGAATATCATCATTAGCAAATTCATCTTCATATTTTCTTTTTTCCATTTTTCTCCTTAAATTTCTTTAACTAAATTATGATAAATAAATTGTTCAATCTCTCCAGCTAATACTTTATCTACTTGAGTAGTTTCATATTTACTTATGTTATCTTTTACTAATTTATAAGGGTGTAAAGTATAAGTTCTTTTTTGACTCCCAAAACTGTTTAATTTAATATCTCCCATCATATTTTGCGATTTAACTTCTTGCTTTGCTCTTTCTAAAACGGTTAATTTTATTTGCAGGATTTTTAAAGCTTGTTCTTTATTTTGAATTTGACTTCTTTGATCTTGGCAAGTTACAACAATTTTAGAAGGAAGATGCGTAATTCTTACTGCTGAATCAGTTTTATTAACACTTTGTCCTCCTGCTCCAGATGAGCGATATGTATCAATTTTTAAATCACTTTCATTTATTTCATATGTTGCTTCTTCTAAGATTGGTGTTATCTTAACTGAAGCAAATGAAGTATGTCTTCTATTTCCACTATCAAAAGGAGAAATTCTAATTAAACGGTGAACTCCCATTTCTCCTTTTAGTAATCCAAAAGCATTTTCACCTTCAACTTTTAAAGTTACAGATTTAATTCCAGCAACTTCGCCTTTATTATAATCAATGATTGAATTTTTAAAACTAACTTTAGCAAAATATTTTTGATACATTTCTAAAATCATTTGTGCAAAATCATGAGACTCTACTCCGCCTGCTCCTGGATGAATTTCTAAAAAAACATCATAATTGTCATATTCATCATTTAAAAATGATTTTACTTCTAAATCTTTAAACTTTAGTTTTAATTTTTCATATTCTTTATTAATTTCAGCCACTTCTTTAGGTAGTTCTTCTACTAAAAAAGTTAAATCTAAAATTAAATTTTGTAAATTTTTTATTTCACTAACTGTCTTTTCATAATTTTTTAGTTTTTTGGAAAATAAAGAAGCTTTTTGAGTATCATCCCAAAAATCTTCTTTGTTCATTTCTTGTTGAATATCTTCTATCTTTTTTTCAATTTCATTATAATTTATTTGATTTTTAATTGTTTTAAATTTAGAATTTATTTCTTGTAATTCATTTTTTATTTCGTACAATTCCATTTTTATTTTCCATGACAATTTTTGTATTTTAAACCACTTCCACAAGGACATGGATCGTTTCTTCCAACTTTATCATCATTTACAAACGTTTTGTGTTTTTCTTGATTACCTGCTGTTGCTTGAGCATGCTCAGCTTTCATTTTTGAAACTACTGCTTCTCTTTGTGAAGACCCTTGAATTGTTCCTTTTAGCATAATTTTAACAATTTCTCTTTCAATTGATAACATTAAGTTATCAAACATTTCACGACCTTCTTTTTGATATTCTTGTAAGGGATCAGTTTGTCCATATCCTCTTAATCCAATACTTTCTCTTAAAATTTGCATATCATCAATGTGATTTACCCATGAAGTATCAATCACTTTAATCATAACCGCTTTAGCAAATTCAGAAATAACATTTTCTCCATGTTCTTCAATTTTTTTATTAAGTTGTGCATTAGCAATTGCTTTTAATTGTTCTAAAATATTTTCTTCTAAATTAATTTCTACCGGAGTTATTACCATATTTCGATTAACCATATCTTGAACTTCTTGTAACTCTCCAGTTGCTATGGCTTGTTGTTCTTGTTCTATTAAGTAGTTTTCAATTACTTTATTAACTAATTCTAAACCATTATCTTCAAATAATATTTTATCTCTTTGTCCATATACTAACTCTCTTTGTTCTCTTAATACATCATCATATTTTAAAACGTTTTGTCGTGAATCAAAGTTAATACTTTCCACTTTTTTTTGCATTTTTTGAATAGAATTTGTTAAAACTCTTGAAGAAATAACTTCATCAGTTGAAATTTTTTGTAATGCTGCTCTTATTCCATCACTCATATATTTTCTAGCTAGAGTATCTTCAAAAGAAACATAAAAAATACTTTCTCCAACATCTCCTTGACGTCCTGAACGTCCTCGAAGTTGATTATCAATACGTCTTGAATCATGTCGTTCTGTACCAACAACTAATAATCCAGAAGGTTCAATATCTTCACCTAACAATTTACTTTTGAAAATTGGTAATTCTTTAACTTCTTCAGCTATTTTAATATCAGTTCCACGACCAGCCATATTTGTCGCAATAGTAATTGCTCCTTTATGACCTGCTTGAGCAATAATATTAGCTTCTTGCATATGATGTTTAGCATTCAATACATTATGTTTAATATGTAAGTTATTTAATAATGAAGAAATTTCTTCACTAGTTTCAATTGCTACTGTACCAATTAGGATTGGTTGTCCCATATCATGTCTTTCTTTAATTAAAGAAATCATATGTGAATATTTAGCTTTATTAGTTCTAAAAATTAAATCGTTTCGATCTTTTCTAATTACTGGTTTATTAGTTGGAATAACAACAACATCCATATCATAAATTTTTTGAATTTCTTCTTCTTCAGTTTTAGCAGTTCCTGTCATTCCACTTAAAGTTTCATAAACACGGAAAAAGTTTTGGTAAGTTATTGTAGCTAAAGTTTTAGTTTCTTTTTGTGTTTTAACATATTCTTTAGCTTCAATAGCTTGATGCAATCCATCAGAGAAAACACGACCTTCCATTGTTCTCCCGGTAAATTGATCAACAATAACTACACGCTCATCACTTACTACATAATCAACATCTTTTTCCATGCAATAGTTAGCTTTTAATGATTGATTAATAGCGTGAGTTATTTGTGAATTTTCTATATTAAATAAGTTTTTTAAACTTAAAGATTTTTCAATTTTATTAATTCCTTCTGGTTTTAAATGAGCTACTTTATCTTGTAAATTAACTTTAAAATCTACTTCTTCTTCTAAAGTTTTAACAACGGTATCAACTTGAGCATACATATTATGTGTTTTTTTCTCTTGTCCTGAAATTATTAATGGTGTTCGAGCTTCATCAATTAAAATTGAATCAACTTCATCAACTAATGCATAATACAGCCCTCTAATTACTCGTTGTTCTTTAGATAGTGCCATATTATCTCTTAAGTAATCAAATCCTAATTCACTATTAGTTACATAAGTAATATCCGCTTGATAAGCTTTTTTTTTCTCATCAAAGCTTAACTCTCTTTTAATTAATCCTACTTCTAAACCTAAGAAGTTAAAAATTCTTCCGATATCATTTGAATCACGTTCTGCTAAATATTCATTTACGGTTACAACATGTGCCCCTTTTTCTTCTAGAGCATATAAATATGTAGGCATTGCTGCTGTTAAGGTTTTACCTTCTCCTGTTTTCATTTCTGCAATATTACCTTCACTTAAAGCAAAGGCTCCCATTACTTGAACTTTAAAAGGAAATAATCCTACTGCTCTTTTAGATGCTTCACGTACCACCGCAAAAACTTCAACTTTTAGTTCTTCTAAAGTTGCTCCTCCTTTGATTCTCTCTTTAAATTCTGCTGTTTTTGCTTGTAATTGCTCATCACTTAATTTAGCAACTTCTTCTTCTTTATTCATTACTTGATCAGCTAAACTTTCATATTTATTAATATATTTTTTATCTTGATCAAAAATCTTATTTAAAATCTTTAACATTTTTACCTCTCTACTCCATTTTATTTATCCTACTTTTAATTGTACAATATCCAAAGTATATTATATCAAATTTAAAAAATTAAATAAAGGTATTTAATTTAATTTTTTTATTAGTAGCTATTTAAAATCCTTAATAATCAAACTTACTTATTAATGAAACTATTTAATATTATCACTAGTTTAAAACAAAATTCTCTTGTTCTTACATAACTTTAATAATACTTAAAATCTATTTATCCATATGGTAACCTTAATCTTTTAGCTTATTTTTCTTTTTTTTCTTTATAATTTAAATCTATCTTATAGCCAGTTTTCCCAATTTTTTCATAATTTTCTTCAAAATTATTTTGGTAGTCTAAAATATTACATAAAACTCTATTTTTGGTTTTTTTAAAACTATTAGCTATCTTCTCCCATTCTTGGGCATTAAAACATTGCTTAGTTTGGTTTAAAATTTCTTCTGATTTTCTTATGTTTTGTACTAAATTTAATTCAGATAAATAAATCATTTCTTTAATTTCTTTTACTAATTCTTCCTCATTATCTTTTGACATAATATTCCTTTATAATTTTATTTTTTAAAATTTTCAACGATAATTAATATATCTAATAAATTTACCTTAAATAATAATTCTTTTATTTTTGGCTAGTAAACATTAATAATTTTCCTTTACTAAATTCAATAGTTCCACTTTCTTTTGCTAATTCATTAGAAATACAAAGAATACTTTTAGTACTTAGTTCATACTTATTAAGTGGATATTTAAAATTAATTAAGGTTAAATCTTTCACAGCTTCTAGTGCAAAAAAAGAAATATAACCTGGAAATGTTGTTAAATGTTTTCCTGGCAATAACATTTTGATTACTGTATTTTCTTCTAGAAAATTTATATTGGGTTTAATTAATTTTAAATTAGCATATAAATGCTCAATCCTCATAAAAGACATAAATCCTACAACATAAATCTGGGTATCTTGATAATTTTTATTGATATAATTTAAAGCCCACTCAAAATCTGTTTCATCTTTTTGGGGACTTAATTTAATTATTTTGGTATTTGAGGAATTTATATTATTAGTAGTAGTAATAGAATCAAAATCTCCTATTATGATGTCTGATTGAACTTTGTTTTGGATTAACAAATCAGCTCCTCCATCAACTGCTACTATATAATCTATTTGCTTATTTTTTATTATATCTTTGATATTTACTTTTGTTTCTCCGGCTAAAGCTATCAAAATATTCATTATTTTCCTTAGATTATTTATTTTTAATTATAAAAAAATAAGATACTTTTACAGTATCTTATACTAATTCAACATTTGCTTTTCTTAAAGCTTTCCCATTTTTTAATGCTCTTGTAGAAATGTACACAGTTTTGATTTTTCCGTTCATTCTAACTTTTTTCTTTTGCAAGTTAGCTTTTACTTGTCTCTTTGTAGCATTCATTGCGTGAGATCTATTATTTCCACTTCTTGTTTTTCTTCCTGTTATTATACATACTTTTGCCATATAGATATCTCCTTTCTACGTTTACACTAGAAAATTATAGCATATTTAATCATATATTTCAATTAAAAATTTAAATTCTAAGTTAGGAGAACATTGAAAGCCTAAGTACAAAAAAATCTTTACAGCATAAAAAAGAACATTAAAACATTAAATGCAAAAGTTTAGACAAAATTAAAAAATATAATATTAACAAAAATAGCTTAGTTTACAACTTAATTTTATGCAACTTTACTTCTTTATTATTTTTCTTTAAGAATTTAGAATACTTGAATTATTTTAATATTTTATTCTAATTATTAATTTTTATTTTTAATAGTTTCCTTCAATTCTTGAATATCTTTTTTTAACTCTCATTGTCTGCTTTTAACTTTTGATTACTCTTCTTTATTCTTTTCATAAGTTCTACTATATAGGATTTTTTTGATAAAAAGTTAATGACATACTTCTTCTTGTTATATCAAAATTTATTTTGCTATCAATTATTAGTTTTAACACTTCTAGTTTAATACTTAATGTTTTTTTATTTTCACCATACTATAATTTTAAATCTTCTTCTGTTACTAACATAAAATTATAAACTAAGGCATAACTTATTTGATTAGTAGTTATCTTTACTTAGTAATTTTCTAACTTTTTATGATAATTATTACTTAATGGGATGGCAATATAAGCTGTTGTTCCATAATATATTCCGCCAGAACTAGTTTGAATTATAATATATAGTCTTTTTTTTTGAATTGCTTTATAATTTTGATTTCTTTTATGTTTCATAAAGTTCAGTTTATGAATTTTTAATAAATCTTTGGGCATAATAATCGTACTCCTTTCATTATATTATTATTATTGTTTTATTGAAAGTTTTCTCCTAACTTTATTTGTAAAATACAATTTATTTTAAGAACTTTTTTTAATTTTATATAATAATTAATTTAAGTTTATTCAACAATCTTAAAAAAATGAGTAATTAAATTACTCATCTTTAATCATATTTTATTAAACCTGTTTTTATAATAACAACAGACTTTAAGTCATTAATATTCTTGTTATTACTTAATCTACTTTAAGTACTATGTACTCCTATATTTTAAACTTCTAATTTTATATCATTTTGATAAACTTCTCTAATAATTGCTCCACCTAAGCATTCTTCATCATGATAAAAAACAACCGCTTGACCAGGAGTTACTGCTTCAATTTCCGGATAAAGTATTTCAATTTCATCATTAGACTTTTTGTTTACTGCTATAACTTTTACATCTTGTGAACGATAACGAACTTTAACACTAGTTATTTCAGCTATATCTTTACCTAAGAAATTTACTTCTTGAGCAGTTAGTTTATTAGATTTTAAATAATTATTATCTTGAGAAACATATAATTCATTTTTAGTATTGTTTTTTCCAACTACTAACCAAGGAGCAGGTAAAAAGTCTTTATTCCCACCAATATTCAATCCTTTGCGTTGGCCAATTGTATAATAAAACAAACCTTTATGAGTTCCAACTTTTTTTTTAGTTTGATAATCTAAAATATCTCCTACTTTATCGGTTAAATAACTTGACAAAAATAAACCAAAGTTTCTTTCGCCAATGAAACAAACTCCTGTTGAATCTTTTTTATCAGCGGTTATTAAGCCTTGTTCTTTAGCTATTTTTCTTACTTCGCTTTTAGGTAAATCACCTAAAGGGAATAAAGTTTTTGCTAATTGTTCTTTAGTTAATTGGGATAAAAAATAGGTTTGATCTTTATTTTCATCTTTTCCTCGAAACATTTTAGTATCTGTTTGATGCTCTACAATCGCATAATGTCCCATCGCAATATAATCACAAGCAAAATTTTCTAAAGCATAATCTAAAAAACTTTTGAACTTAATATATTTATTACAAAAAATATCGGGATTAGGTGTATAACCTTTTTTATATTCCTCTAGAAAATACATAAAAACTTTATCCCAATATTCTTGGACAAAATTTACTCGATGCAGTTTAATGTTTAAAGTATCACAAACAGCTTTAGCATCTTGAAAATCTTCTTCCGCTTGACAAACTTCTTTATCTACGTAAGGGTCAGCTAAATCATTGTTTAAAGCAGGATCCCAGTTTTGCATAAACAAACCTTCCACTTCATATCCTTGTTCTTTTAATAAATAAGCGGCAACTGATGAATCAACACCACCACTCATTCCGACAATTACTTTTTGTTTCATTTTTCTCCTAATTTTTTAGCACAATTTTTGTTAAGTTTAGTTTTTGTGCTAAAATTTGTATATCTTCAATTGTTATTGCTTGAACTCGAGTTATAATCTTAGTTATTTCATATTCTGTTGTTTGATAAATAAGATTTTTATATAATAAAATTTCTTGGGTTAATAATTTAGTACTTTCTTGCTGTAAATCACTAAGATATTTGGCTTGGGCTTTGTTAAACTCTTCTTTAATATCGCCACTTTTTAATTTAGTAAACTGCTTATCAATTAGCTTAATCGCTTGTTCATAATTTTGATACTCTACTCCGGTATAAATATTAATACCATAATTTAATTCTTCTTGCGAATAAATACTATAACATAAACTTTCTTTTTCACGAACATTTTTAAATAATAAAGAAAAAGCCGTACGTCCTAAAATCATATTTAATAAACGTAAAATATATTCATCATGTTCTTTATTTATTAACCCTTGATAAGTCATAGCAATTGATACTTGGTTTTGATTTTTAAATAATTCAAGTTTTTTAAATTCATTAGATATTTGCATAACTTTAGTTGAGTATACTTGCAAAGCAACTTCATTTGTTATAAAATGTGGTTTAATTATTTCTAAAGTTGTCTGAGAACTTTCAATAATATAAAAATAATTATCACTATTTAATAACTCTATTTTATTAAGTAATTCACTTGTTTTTAAGCGTACTAAATACTGCTCATTTTCTTGATATGTTGACATATTCACATCATCTTGATAAACTTCGTCTTTTAATAAATATTTTATATACTGATCATTAATATCTTTAATTTGTTGATATAAGTTACGATAGTCTATAATCGTTAATTCTAAATCTTCTTTTGTTAAATATAAACCTGTAAAAATATCTTTAATTAATGCTATAATTGGACTATTATTACTTAAATATTCTAAACTTAAAAATTCTACTGTTATATTAATTAGAATATTTTGTTCTAATTCTTTATAATTAACTTTAAAATCGACGTTATAATTTAAAGCTTTTATTTTTTTAAACTCTAATTTATTATATTTTTTAATTCTATTAGTTAAAGTATCTAATAAAATAGAAAAATCTAAACTATCATATTTAGATTTTTTTTCTAATATGATAGTTTTTTTGATAGTATTTATGGTCTTTAATTCATTATTTAAATAATAAACTTTATGATTTATCTTCTGCATTATTTACTCTCTCTTTGATTATTTGTCTTGCTTTGTTACCTTCAGGTTTAGTTACGTAACCTTTATTTTCTAAAGCTTCTATAATATTAGCAGCTCGATTATAACCAATTTTTAATTTTCTTTGTAACAATGATGTAGAAATTTTTTCTGCTTCAATTCCAAGCTGAACGGCTTCTTGTTCTAATGGATCTTCCACTTCTTCAGTTACTTCTTTTTTTTCAACTTCTAATTTAACAAAATCTTGTTTATAATAATCATCAATTTTTTCGTCTTTAATTTGTTCGGTTATTTTAGTTACTACTTTTTGAATTTCTTCATCTGATAAATATCCACCTTGAATTCTTTCAAATCCTGATTTTCCTACTCTTGATAATAACATATCTCCATGTCCTAGTAATTTTTCAGCTCCTTTAGAATCTAAAATTGTTCGTGAATCAATTGAAGAAGATACCATAAATGATATTCTTGATGGAATATTCGATTTTATTAACCCTGTTATAACATCAGTTGATGGTCTTTGCGTTGCTAAAATTAAATGAATTCCTGCTGCTCGAGCTTTTTGGGCAATTCTAGAAATTGAGGCTTCAATATCATTAGAAGCAACCATCATAAGGTCGGCCAACTCATCAATAATCGCTACAATATATGGTAATTTCTCAGCTTTATTTTTTGCTTTATTGTAACTAATTATATTACGAGTTTTAGTTTCTGTAAATAATTCATAACGATGTTCCATTTCTTGAACTAATTTATTTAAAGCAATTGTGGCTTTTTCCGCATCAGTAATTACTGGTGCCAATAAATGAGGAATTCCTTCATATGGTGTAAGTTCAACTTTTTTGGGATCTACTAATAAGAATTTAACTTCTTGAGGTGTGGCTTGTAATAAAATACTTGTTATTATAGAATTTATACAAACACTTTTCCCACTTCCAGTTGCTCCGGCGATTAATAAATGAGGCGTTTTATCAATTTCTAAAAACTTAGCATTCCCTTCAATATCTTGTCCTAATGCTACTTTTAATTTATTTTTCTTATCTTTGTTAGCCTTAATAATTTCTTTTAATCCCACCATTAATTTCTCTGTATTAGGTATTTCAATTCCTACTAAGGATTTACCAGGAATTGGTGCTTCAATTCTTACACTTGGAGCGGCCAAAGCCATTGCCAAGTCATTAGACAAAGTTTGGAATTTATTTACTTTTTGTCCTGACTCTGGTTGTAATTCATATTTAGTTATTGTTGAACCAACTGTAATATTTTTTACTTTAGCTTTCACATTAAAACTATTTAAAGCTTCTTCTAAGGATTTTTTCTTTTTAAGTGCTTCTTCTTTTAATTTTTCGTATTTTTTATCATTAGTATTGATACTTTTTAGTAATTCAATACTAGGTATTTGATACTTAGTGTCATGGGCATCTGAAGCTATTGTTTTTAAATTTTGAGTATCTTTGACATCACTTTCTTCTTGACTATTAGCGCCTTCTCTTCCTTTTATTGGAATACGCATTTCAAATAAATCACTTGTATTTTTAGCATTATCTTCTTGTTTTTTATTATTATTATTGCTATTTTTATTTGCAGTTTTTGGTGGAATATTTACTTTTACTTTAAAATCTTCTTCAGATTTTTTAGTAGTTGGAGTTGACTTAACTTCTGCTTGTTCTTTTAACTTAGCTTTTTTAATTTTATCTTGTTTAATTCGCTCTTCTTCTAATTTAGCTTTTTTAATCTTCGCTTGCTCTGCTTTTGCTTCTAATTTAGCTTTTTTAATCTTCGCTTGCTCTGCTTTTACCTTGGCTTTATTTGCTTTGGCTTCCGCAACTTTAACTTTATCTTTTTTAGAAGTTTTACCTGTTACTTTATTTGAAATTTTTCCAATTAACAAATCAAAATCTAACATTAAAAAGACAGCAATTAACATTAAAATTAACGAAGTAATATATATTCCTGAATAACTAAATAACTTAAATAATGTATAAACTATTATTCCTTGCAACAACCCAATTTTATCATAAATATTATCAGTTGTAAAAATTGCTTGATTTAATAAGAACTCATTGTTTAATAGTTCAGAACTACTTATTAAAGTAATTAATATATCAATACTTAAACATGCTAAAAAAAGAATTAAAATAAACTTATTTAACTTTTTTTTATATTTTTTTCGTTTTAACATTGATGATACTAAACAAAGTATTAATAAAAAACTTACCCAATAATACAAAAATCCAAAGCCAAATAAAAATACTTCTCTTTCATATTGACCAAAACTACCGGTTCCAATAAAAGAAATTAATAACAAAAATATTATAATAATTTTAAAAATATTTTGTTTTTTCATTACTTAACCTCTATTTTTACTGTTAAAATTACTGGTGATTTTCCTATCTTATTATTTAAAAATCTTTTTACTTTATTTTTCACTTTTGATAAATTATCATTTAGTGGCTGATCTTTTAATTCTTTTTTGACAATTTCTACACATTTAGAAATTAAATTCTCATCATCATCAAAAGACATTAATCCTCCTGATAATACTTCAGGATCTTGCACTAATTTTTTATTTTTTTTGTCCACGATTAAAGTTATTAAAACATAACCTTCTTGAGTTAGATTTTCTCGATCAAATAATAACATTGGAGCTACTGTTTCTTTGGAATCTTTGTTAACTAACTTAGACTCTGTTTTTACTGTATCAATAATATTAACATTTTGGTCAATATCAACAACATCTCCATTAGAGATTAATTTAACTTTATCTTCTTTATAACTTAAGTTTTTAGCTATTTCTTGAATTTTTTTTAATTTACGATATTCAGCATTAATTGGAATAATATATTCTGGTTCAAAAAAGTTTAGCATCATTTTAATATCTTCTTCATGAGCATGATCTGAAACATCTACTTTTAAATGTGTTATGTAACAGTGTGTTCTTGATACTTGATCTAATTTTTGTTGAACAATTCCTTCAATTTCGTCAGAAGGTTCTGAAGCTATCATCACTGTATCTTTCGCCATAATTGTTGTAATTGGATGATGCTTTTTAGCTAAACTCTCTAATGTTTCAAAGGGTTCTAAAAAATCTCCTGAAACAATAACAATAACTTCGCTAGGGGCATAACGATCAATATCATTAACTTTAATAAATGTATCACTTACATGATCAATATATCCTAGTTTTTTAGAAACATTAACATAAGTTAATAATTTTTTACCTATAATAACAATTTTTTTCTTATGTTTAGCTGCAATTTTAATAATATTAGTCATTCCTGAAATATTATCAGAATATAGTGTAATAAATAATTTACCTTGTAAATTTTCGGTTAAACGATTAAAAGCTGGTAAAAAAGATAAATCTCCACTTGCTACTCCATGATGATCAGCAAATTTAGCTTCGGTTAACAACAATTTTATATTATAGTGGTTTTTTAATTTGATTATTTTTTCAATATCAGTTCTTGTTGATTTTTTGGCTGATTGATTAAAGTTATAATCAGTTGCATAAACTACAGCTTCTTTACCTTGAGCAATTAAAAATCCTAAGTGTCCAAATACTGAATGCGATAATTTAAAATTTTCAACAGTTAAATTACCTAATTTTAATGGTCTATGTTCATTTAAGATCTGATAGTTTTGATACTTAACATCATTTTTTAAATACTCAATTGTATATTTAGAACCATAAATTGGAACTTGAATTTCTTTTATTAAATATTCAATTCCTCCCATATGTTGGTGATGAGTATGCGAAACCAATACTCCACGAATTTTATCTTTTTTACTTATTAAATACTCTAAATCATTAACAACAGTATCTACTCCTAATGATACATTATCATATTTTTTACTACCCATATCAATAATTACAAGGTCTTCTTTTGTTTCTACAATGTAACAATTTTTCCCATTTTCTTCAATTCCTCCTAGTGCTATTACTTTCATATTTTTCCTTTCGTAAAAACAATGAAATCAAACCAATTATATTAATAATCGTTTGATTTCTTCTGTTAATTTTTTTTTCTTTCCTAAACTAAAAGTTAAAAACCCTTCTTGTCTTTCTTTTATTGTAAAGAAAACTTTAGTTTTATCATCTTCTGAAACCATATTCATATATATAGTCATAAAATTAGTATTTCTAAATGAAAACTTTTCAAATATACAATTAACTACCCGTGTTCCATTAGACATCTTAATATCTGAATAAAATTCCATACCATTAGCATAAGTATTTATTATTTCTGTACATTCTTCAATTTTTTTAGAACTTGGAAAATTTTCCATCGTATTCCCGTATACTTCCATAATCTTCCTTTCACTTAAAAATATCTATCTTAGATTATCTTTATAATCCTAAAAATATATTTGAATCATATTGTTTTTTATTTTGTGTTGTTATTCTTTCTAATAATTTTGGATCATCATATCCAGTAGCAATGATTGTTACAGAACGATAAGATTCTCCTTTTTCTTTTTCATCTTTATAGCCAATAATTATTTGGTATTGATAATCTAAAATTTTTCTTAGTTGATGAATAATTGCATCATTTTCTGCTGGTGTTATATATTCTAAGTTACCACCAATTAAGACAACAATTTTCTTTGAACCATAAACTGAAATTTCTAAAATATTAGAATCAATTGCTTTATCTAAAGCCTTTGTTAAATTTTCCATTGGTGTTATTTCTTTTTCTTCATGTTCACCAATTCCCATAACTGCTAATCCTTGATCTTTCAAAATATTTCTTAAAGTATTTAAATCAATATTTATCGCCACTTTAGAAACAGAATCTAACATTCTTACAATTGTTTCAATAGCTTTTCTTAAAACTTCATCTGGTAAAACAAAAGCTTCTTCAATATACATTTCATCATAATTTTCTACTAAGCGTTCATTAGGAATAGCAATTGTTACATCAGTTACTTTTTCTAATGCTTTAATCCCTTGAAGGGCCATTTTCATTCTTGACGGTCCTTCAAAAGTAAAAGGTTTAGTAACTACTCCAATTGTTAAAATTCCTAATTTTTTGGAAATTTCTGCGATATAAGGGGCAGCACCAGTTCCAGTTCCCCCACCCATTCCTGAAGCAATAAAAGCAATATCTGCACCTTTAAGTTCTCTTACAATTTCTTCAACTGATTCCTCAGCTGCTTTTTTTCCAATCGTTGGAATGGCTCCGGCTCCCAGTCCTTTTGTTATAACTTGGCCAATATGAATTTTTTTATCAGCTTTAGAATTTTCTAGTGCTTGCGCATCAGTATTTACGGCATATGTTTCTACCATATTTAAAGTTGCCGAATTGACAATGTAATCAACAGTATTAGAACCGCCTCCTCCAATACCAAAAATTTTTATATTATAATTTTTCATCTTGTTCCTTTCACTATAATAAATCTTTAAGTAGTTTATCATTCATTATAAATTATAACACATTATAGTGTTTATTTCTTTGTTAATTATAATAGTCTGAATCTCCAAACTTTGAATCTCCAAAATAATAATCAAAAACAAGTCAAAAATAACTAAAATAAATAATTATCTTATCAATAAATTTATTATTATTACATAATTTATCTTTAATTTTTTAGATTGTTTATTCAGCTCTTTATTAATGTAATTCATTGTAATTCATTATTTAAAATAGCTTGTGCTTTAGTATCTATTTCAATAGTTGCATGATTAATCTTACAAGTTTCTAATCTTATTTTGACTTCTTCTTTAATTTTCATTAATTGTTCATCAGTTAAATTATCTTTGACAACTAAATGAAATGTTGCAATATAATCTTCGCCATCTAAATTCCAAATATGTAAATCATGGTATTCTAAAATATTTTTATCTACCATTATAATATCATCTATTTTTTTTAATTCAATATCTTGGGGAACTGCTTGCATTAATTGATAAAAGATTCCTTTTAAACCTTTTACAACTGAAATAATCATAATCAAGGAAATTATTAAAGATAACAAAGCATCAATTAAGTAAAAGTTTGTTATTAAAATAATGATAGAACCTATTAATAAAACAATCCAATTTATTGCATCATATAATAAATTTTTATACAGTACTTTATCAACAATATCATTTCCTTTAGCAATTTTATAAACTCCGATTAAATTCACAATAATTCCTAAAATCGCAAATACAAATAACAAATATTCATTAATTGGTTCGGGATTTATTATACGATGTAAGGCGCCATGAATAATTATTATTGCTCCCCCAATTAAAATGAACGAATTTAAAATTACGCCAACTAAGGTAAATCTTCGATAACCATAAGTAAATTGTTCGTCACGTTGTTTAAAGGAAAATTTTTCAATATTAAATGTAAATAATAAAATAATCGCATCGCCAAAATCATGAATAGCATTCGAAGTCAAAGCAATAGAATTAGCAAAAATTCCAATAATTACTTCTAAAATTGCAAAACAAAAATTTAGATAAAAAGTATACTTAATATTTGATACATCTTTAGTAGTATGAGCATGGGAATGATCATAATTATGTGATTGTTTCATATTCCTCCATTCTAAAAATAATAAATTAATTTATATTATACCAATTTATCTACTTTTATTATTTTATTTGTTATAATTAACTTACTTTGTAAACCATTAACAATAGGAGTTACTATGTCATTAAAGTTACTATTAGGTTCGGGAATAACTTTTTTTTATTATTTTGTTTTTGTGGGGATTAGTTTTTTTTTCTCCCCTTTTTTAATTGCTAAAGGAATGAATCCGATTACCATTGGTTATTTAACTTCTTTTAGTTTTATCTTAATTATTATTACCTACTTTATTTTAGGTTTTTTAAGCGATAAATTATTATCTAATAAAATAATTCTTATTCTAAATTTCATATTAACTATTTTAGTCTTTTTAACTTTAATTATTACTAATAACTTCATTATTTTAGCTATTTGTTATTTATTAAGTTTTGTGTTATTTATTGTTTTAGCTCCTATTTTAGATGGCTTTATTTTAACTGAAGTTTCTAATAATCGTTATAATATTGTTCGAGGTTGTGGTTCTTTAGGAGCGGCTCTTAGTTTTAGTGTCAATACTTTTTATTTAAATACTACATATCTTAACTTAATTTTACTTAATATTTTACTTATTTGTCTAATGTTGCTTATACTATTGGTTTTTAAAAGTTCTACTAAAGTTCAAACATCTAAGCAAACTAAAATTCAACTATCTAAATTATCTTCATTGAAATACTTAATAACAAACAAAGAATTATTATTCATTTGTTTGTTAACCTTTTTAACTTATGGTTCTTTAAAAGCTGATGATGCTTATCAATACTTATATTATCAAAATTATGCTTTATTACTTCCACTGACAATTTCTATTGTCGGAACTTTATCGATGTTTTTTGAAAGCTTTGTGATGAGTTTTTCCCATTTATTACCTAAAGTAAATAAGTGGTTAAATTTAATTATTGCGATTAGTTTTTTGTTGGTCATCGATCTTTTAAAATTTTTATTTTATGATGTTAAAATTATTGTTTGCTTAAGTTATATTTTTATTGGATTATTTATTGGATTATTTGTTCCAACTGTTATTAAAATGTTAAATAGTAATCCACAAACTATTTTAAAAAATACTTCGTTAAGTTTATATCAAGTATCTATTTCTTTAGGGGGAGGAATTTTAGGATTTATAACAACTACTTATTTGAAATTTAATGGATTTTTACCAAATATTTACTTTTTACATGCTTTATTTATTGGAATTGCTTTAATTTTAGTTCTTGGTTTTTATACTTTTACTAAAAATTCAAAATAAGAAATAATTTTTTCTTCTTAATTAACAAAACACCTCAATGTTCCATTAAATAATTAATTGTCCATTTTTTTGATTATTATTTTAAAAATGTTATAATTAAATATTGAGTAAATTATTAGAAATGAGGTTAAAATGTCAAATATATATCGAGGAACGTTGTTTAATGATCAGTGTCGTTTTTATTTAGGGGATTGTACTGAACTTATTGAACAAGTAAATCAACAAACTACTTTTTCGCCTACTGCAATTGCAGCTTTAGGTAGAAGTTTAATGATTACCAATATTTTGGGATTAATGCAAAAAGATGACGCAAAGGTTTCAACTATTATTAATGGTCATGGTCCGTTGGGAACAATTATTGCTACTGCTGATAGTCAAGGTAATATTAAGGCTAAAGTAACAAATCCTTTAGCTAGTGCGCCAAAAGTTTCTAACAAAAAATTAGATGTTGGAACTTGTGTAGGAAAAAATGGTTTTTTACGAGTTATTAAAGATTTAAATATGAAAGAACCATTCGTTTCAGAAATTCCTTTAGTCAGTGGAGAAATTGGAATTGATTATGCTACATATTTTACACAATCTGAACAAGTACCAACCGCTGTGGCTGTTGGAGTATTGGTCGATAAAGATCATAGTATTAAAAATGCTTCAGTTTTTATTGTTCAATTAATGCCAGATTGTAGTGAAGAAGCAATTAATAAACTAGAAACTTTTTTTAATTCACTTACTGGACTTTCAGAAATTATGAGCACTAGAACACCAAGTCAATTTTTAGAAGAATTTTTTCATAATGATTATGCTATTTTACAAACAATTAAAACTAACTTAGTTTGTGATTGTTCTTATGACAAATTTTTAGAAGCTTTAAAAATGTTACCACCAGCTGATATTATTGAATTAAAACAAGATAAAGAAGTAGAATGTATCTGTGATTTTTGTTATAAAAAATATTTAATTCAAAGTGAAGAATTATAATGACTACTGTAGCCCAAATTGCGACACCAGTTGGTGAAGGTGGTATTAGTATTATTAAAGTTTCTGGAGAAAAAGCAATTAATAGTGTTAATAAGATTTTTAAAGGGAAAGTAAGTTTAACCGAAGTTAAATCACATACTTTAACTTACGGTTTTATTCTTGATAATAACCTTAAATTAGATGAAGTCCTAGTTGCCGTTATGAAAGCCCCCCATACTTATACTGGCGAAGATATTGTAGAAATAAACTGTCATGGTGGTATCTTAATTACTAATAAAATTTTAAAACTCTTAGTTAACCAAGGAATAGATTTAGCTCCTGCTGGCGAATTTACTAAACGAGCATTTTTAAATGGTAAAAAAAATTTAGATGAAGTGAATACAATTATGGACTTAATTCATGCTAAAAATGAAGAAGCTTTAAATATAGCCATTAATTCTTTAAATAACTCTTCTAAATTATTAATTGAAAATTTACGTGAAAGTTTATTAAACATTGTTACTAATGTAGAAGTTAACATTGATTATCCAGAATATGAAGATTTAAAAGTTATTAAAAATGAAGACATTAAACTTAATATTGATAGTTTAATAACACAAATCAAAGATATTATTCGTGATAGTAAAAGTGGAGAAATTATTAAAAAAGGTATTCAAACTGCCATTATTGGAAAACCTAATGTAGGAAAATCTTCTATTTTAAATTATTTATCTAAAAATGATAAAGCAATTGTTACAAATATTGCTGGGACAACTCGAGATATTATTGAAAGCGAAATTCAATTAGATAAATTAACTTTAAATTTAATTGATACTGCTGGTATTCGAGCTACTGATGATACAGTTGAACAAATTGGTGTTCAAAAAAGTTTAGCCCAAATTAATAAAGCTCAACTTATTTTATTTGTACTTGATAAAGAAACAACAGTTACTAATGAAGAGCTAGAAATTATAAATAAAATAAAAGCTTCGAATAAACCTTTTATTGTTATTGTTAATAAAGATGATGTTCTTAATAATTTTAATCTTGAACATTTAAAGCTTAAAGATAGTCAACTTATTTATATGTCTACTAAAAATTTTTATGGACAACATGAATTATCGGACAATATTCAAAAAATTTTTAATTTACAATATTTTGATGCTACAAATTCTAAATATTTAGCTAACTTAGAACATTTACTTAAGTTAGAAAATATCTTAAATTCTTTAATTAAAGTAAAAGCTGACTTAGAAAATGACCTATTTTTGGACTTAATTTTAATAGATTTAAAAGAAGCTTTATTTATTTTAAGTGAAATCTTAGGCTTAGAAGTTAAAGATGATTATCTTAATGAAATTTTTTCTCGCTTTTGTTTAGGTAAATAAGCTTTTTGTTTTACGTTAATTTATTTAAAAAATTAAAAAAATTTGCTATACTTTAAATAGTTACAAGTTTTCTTATTCTTGGTTTAATAAGAAAGGTATTACAGTTTTAGTTTGAAAACTTAAAAAAGTTCCTAATCTTAAAGGAACTTTTTTTTTGTAGTATTTTAAAAATCTAATTTTAAAGGAGTATGATGAAAAGAATTATTAGCATATTATTATTATTTACTATTGTTTTAACTGGATGTGGTTCAACCCAAGTTGCCGATGTGGCTTCCGAGCTAACTGAACCTGTAACAATAACTTTTTGGCACGTATTTTCAGGAGATGTTGAACAAGCACTTCAAGAAATAACTGATGATTTTAATAAACAAAATGATATGGTAACAGTTGAATTACAAACTCAACAATCATATGGTAATTTGGAAACAAAACTAGATGCTGCTCAACAATCAAGTACTTTACCTACACTTTCAATTGCTTATGCTTCTTGGGATGAGTTATGGAGTAGTTACGAAAATATTAGTACTTATGATACAATCAAGGATTACGAAATGGATTTTGATAATTTTGTCCCTGCTTTTTTAGAAGAAGTTAAAGATGAAGAGGGCAATATTTTAGGACTTCCTTATAATAAATCAACTGATGTTTTATTTTATAATAAAGATTTAGTTAAACAAGCCGGAATCACTACTGCTCCAACATCGATTGAAGAATTATTTACTGATGCTAAACAAATAACTGAGACAACTGGAGTAACTGGCTTAGGTTATGATTCATTACAAAATTTTTTAGCAACTTTAATGATTGCTGATGATGTTTCTTGGATTAATGATAGTGGAGATTTTCAATTTACTGATAGTAAAGTTGAAAGTGATATTAAACTTTACCAAGATGCGATAAATGATGGCTATGCTAGAACTAAAGGGGAAGATGATTATTTCTCTGATATTATGGGTTCTGAAAAAGTTGCTGCTTATATTGGTTCTAGTGCTGGAGCTTCATATATTGATTCAGCAGTTAATGGGAAATTTGACTGGGGAACAATTCCTTTACCATTTGCGGCTACTCCACAACAAGGAACAAATATTGTCATGTATAATACTGCTACCCCTGAAGAAAAACTAGCTGCTTGGGAATATTTAAACTATTTATACCAAGATGATAATGTTGTTAAATTTTCTTTAGCTAGTGGTTATATGCCGGCAACAACCTCTGCTATTAATACTGAAGAATATCAACAAGCAATGAAAGATAATGAGGTTGTTCAAGCAACAACTGATTCAATTGATAAAATGCAAGTATCAGTCCCTACTTTTAAAGGAGCAAGTGAAATATTTAACAATAATATGACTAATGCCATGTCTAAAATTTTAGATACTAATGCTAATATTGATGATACACTTTCAACTTTATGTACTGAAGCTCAAGCAATTTATGAACGAAATAAATAAAAGTTACATTAATAAAAAATATGAAGCTAGATTATTAATTAATCATAGCTTCATATTTTTATTTTTTTAATACTACTTAGATTATTAAAAATCATAGTCTTCATTTATCATTGCTTCAGCATCTCCCATTAAATATCCTGCTCCAACTTGTGAAAAGAAGTCATGATTAGCTGTTTCAATAGAAATTCCATTCATGACAATTGGATTAACATCAGTTACATCAGCATTTTCATAATACATATCAAATCCCATATTTTGTAATGCTTTATTTGCATAATACTTTACAAAAGTTTTAACATCTTCGGCTAAACCAATTGGTGCATAAATTTCTTCAGTATAAGCTAATTCATTTTCCATTAAATCTTCTAATAATTCATAGATCCAAACTTTTAATGATTCTTGTTCTGCTTCTGGAAGTTCATTAAAAGTTAATTGGAATTTGTAACCTAAATAAGTTCCATGAACTGACTCATCACGAATAACTAATTTTATTAATTCTGCTAAATTAGCTAATTTGTTTGAACCACGATACCATAAAGGCGTAAAGAAATTACTATAATAAACAATTCCTTCAAAAAAGATACTTGCTACCTTTATTTGTAATGGTGATCCTGTTTGGTAAACATCATTAATTCTTTTCGCTTTATATTGCATTCTTGGATCATTGTTCATCCAATCATAAATTTCACTTATATCTTTTAAAGTATTTAACGAAATTAAAATTGTTCCATATGTTTTAGCATGGATTGATTCCATAAACATAAAATTATTTAAAATTGCTGCTTCTTTTAATGTACGAGCGTGTTTACGCATTACATTTACGCCTTCTTCAGACTGTAAAGTGTCTAATAAAGCTAAACCACCAACAACTTTTTTAATTACTTCTTGTTCAACAGGTGTTAATTTTCGCCAATCTAAAATATCCTTAGAAACTGGAACTCGAGTATCAATCCAAAATTGTGAAGTAGCTTTATCCCAAACATAATCATCTAATTCATCTTCAGTTTTGTTCCAATTCATTACTTGGTGTATTTCTTTCATTTTTTTCCTTTCTTAAAAATCATAATCATATTCGGTCATTTCATCTTCTTGTTTGTAAACTTGACCTTTTTGTGGAACAATTGAATGTTTTGTTACATTAGCTAATAAATCTCTAATAACATCAATATTCACTGTATATTCCGACTGAGTTTCATAAAGTGGTGTAAATTCTAATTCTTCAAAAATTTGATTAATTTGTTCTGTTACTAAATTAAAGGCATCTTGTTCTAAACTTTCTTCATTATAAATATCTTTAATAATTTTAACTTCCAATTCCATTAAATCTGTTACAAATTTATTAGCCCACTCATTTAATTCTTTCATTTGTACTTTTGTTAAATCTTTAGTTTGTAAATTAAGTTTATGTACAATATATTGACAATGTAGTGATTCGTTCATTAAAATTAATTTAATCATTTCAGCAATATTTAAGAAGCGTTTTTGGCCCCAAAAGTTTAAAAACATTAGCATTCCACTGTACGGTAATACGCCTTCTACTAAAAGATTAGCAATTTTTTTTTGTAACGGAGTTCCTGTTAAATAAACTTCTTCAATTCGTTGTAAGCGTTCTTGTAATAATAAGTTAGTATCGGCTTGTTTTAGTAATTCCTCTACTTCCTCATAAGTATTAAAAGCCATTAACATTGAATTAAATGCTTTAGTATGTACTGACTCAATAAATTGAATATTGTTATAAATTGCTATTTCTTGTTGCGTACGTTTTCCTGTGCGAATTACTTCATAACCGTTTCTTGATTGAAAAGTTGATAAAGTAGCCATTGCTGTAACTACTTTATTAAATACCTTTTGTTGTTTAGTCGTTAATTCTTTCCATTCTGGTAAATCATTTTTTATTGGAATTCGAGTATCTAGCCAAAATAAACTTGTTGCTCTTTCCCACATTGAATTATCTAATTCATCTTCAATCACATTCCAATTAATTGCTTTATAATGTAAATATTCCATAACTTCCTCCTTAAATCATACATGATTCACAAGTTATTGTATTAACACTTGCAAATTCATCATCTTCAGTATATGTTCTTACGTAATATAGCGACTTTATCCCTTTAGTCCAAGCATAATTTCGTAAACGATTAAGATCACGAGTCGTTAATTTAGGGTTCGCAGGATTTTTCCATTCGTAAAGTCCTTCTGGTAGTTTAGAACGCATAAATAATGTTAAACTCATTCCTTGATCGATATGTTTTTGAGCGATTGCATAAACATCAATAATTTTTCTTTGGTCATAATCATAAGCTGTTTTATAATACTTCATTGTTTCATTTGAAAGATATGGGGCAGGGTAAAAAATTGATCCTACTTTTTTCTCTTGACGATTTTCTACTATTTGAGTAATCGGATGTAATGAAGCACTAGTTTCATTAATATAAGAAATTGAACCATTAGGTGCTACTGCTAAACGATTACGGTGATAAAGTCCAGTTTCTTGAACTGCTTTTGCTAAGTTTTGCCAATCTTTAATTGTTGGCATTTGCACATTAGCAAAAATTTTAGCAATTTTAGCATGTTTAAATTCAAATTCTGCTTCTAAATATTGATTAAAGTAACTTCCATCAGCATAAGTTGATGCTTCAAAATCCTCAAACTTAATTCCTCGTTCTTGAGCTATTGCTTGACTTTCTACTAATGAATAATAATTAGTGGCAATAAAATAAGCTTCTGTAAATTCTAAGGATTCTGCTGAACCATATTCAATTTTTTCTAAGGCCATAGCTGTATGTAACCCCATTGCTCCTAAACCAATTGTGTGATATTTAGCATTCCCATTGGCAATACTTGGAACTTCTTCAATAGAACTATTATCAGTTACTGTTGTTAAAGCTCTAATTGCTAAACGAATTGATTTTCCAAAATCAGCTGATTTTAACATATTAACAATATTACTTGAACCTAAATTACAACTAATATCACTTCCGACTGTGGCATATGATAAATCACTATTTAATTTTGAAGGTTCTTGTGGTTGTAAAATTTCTGAACAAAGATTACTCATAATAATCTTACCTTTAACGGGATTAGTCTTATTAGCAGTATCAACATTTAAAATATAAGGATATCCTGATTCTTGTTGTAAACGTGAAATTTCTAATTCTAAATCACGAGCATTAATTATTTTATGTTTAATCTTAGAGTTTTGTACTAAGTTATCATATTCTTTAGTTAAATCCACATAAGAAAAAGGTATACCATATTCTCTTTCTACATCAGCAGGACTAAATAAATACATATCTTCATTGGTTTTTAATAATTCATAATATTTATCAGGTACTACTAAGCCTAAAGATAATGTTTTAACTCGAACTTTTTCATCCGCATTTTCTTTTTTAGTTGATAAAAAATCCATAATATCAGGATGAAATACGCTTAAATAAACTACTCCGGCTCCATCTCGTTGTCCTAATTGATTACTATAACTAAAAGAATCTTCTAACAATTTCATAACTGGTAAAACTCCAGATGAAGCATTGGCAATTCCTTTAATAGTTTCTCCTGAACCACGTAAATTAGTTAAATTAATTCCAACTCCTCCACCCATTCGTGATAGTTGTAAAGCTGAATTAAGAGCACGACCAATTGATAGCATTGAATCATTAACATCAACTAAAAAACAAGACACCATTTCTCCACGACGTTTTTTACCAGCGTTCAAAAAAGTAGGTGTTGCTGGTTGATAACGTTGATTAATTAACTCTTCAGCTAAATCAACTGCTAGTTGTTTATCTCCATTTCCTAAATATAAAGCATTAAATATAACCCGATCTTCAAAACCTTCTAAATACTTAGTTCCATCATCAGTTTTTAAAGCATATTGATTATAAAATTTATAGGCTCCCATAAAACTTTTAAATTTAAAATTTTTAGCATATACTTTTTTAAATAATTCTTTAATAAAATTAAAATCATAAGCTTGATTATTATCTACAGATTTATATAATTTTAAAATCTCTAAATCAATGTAATTATTAGTTAATAAATATTCAAACTTTTCTTCTAGTGAAGGAAACTTCAAAGTATTTGGTCCTATTTCTTCTTTTAAAAAAGCCGCTAAAGCTTCTTGATCTTTTTGTAATGGAATTTCTCCATTAACTGGAATATTAACTAAATTATTTAAATAAAAATAACTTCCAGTTTTTTCAGCACTTACTTTGTTGTTTAAATCCATTATTAATAACTCCTTTGGTTTTTATTTGCTTCTAGTTTAAATTCAAATTCAGCTTTTTGAGCTACTAGTAATGTAGCAATTCGTTTTACATCTTCTGGTGTTCCTCGTAGTTCAAACTTATCTAATAACGGAAACCCAAAACATTCTGAATATTGATGAGCCGTTAAACAAAATTGTTTATTAAAATTACGATTACCACTTCCAACAATTCCATAACAATACTGATAGTTATTTTCAAAATTTAAAAATTCTCGTAATTCAGTTGTTAAAATTTCTTTACTTCCAGTATCAATTCCATTACCTCCTTCTAAATAAGCAGGTAAAAAAGTAGCAAACGGTTCATTCATTACAAAATATTCTTTGCGCAAACGTTTCACATTAACTGCTTCTAAAATAATTCCTTCTGTTTCTAACAAATAGTCACCCATACGTTTCATAAAGTTTTTAGTATTTCCACTTAAACTTACATAATAAATCTTAAATGTATTAGACATTATTTTCTCCTTTTCTTCTTAAATATTCTTCTTAGTCATTATTTTTCATAAAATAAACTTATCTAAAATTATTAAAATCATAGAGTTTGATGTCTTCAATAAGTTAATACTTATAATAGTAGTAAAAACACATATGTACAAATTTGTACATTTTATTTTATAAAAAATAATAACTAAATTAGATTATTTATTTATATATTTTTTAATATTTTTTTGTTAAAAAAGTTGCAAAAATACTAAGTCTTTAATTTCAAAAAGACTCTTAATAGCATTATCTAAAAAAATATAGATTTTAACTTTTATATTAAATTTTTATTTATCATTGTAAAGATGTAGATAAGCTCTCATCTTTCTTACCTGAAAGTTATATTTCCGCCCATAAAATATTACTAATTTTCAGTTTTTTTATGTACGCAAATATAAAATGTACTTTAATACATTACCTCGGATTTTTAATCAACAAGGATTTTCTAAGCTTCTAAAATTATAGCAATTTTTTTATCAAACTAAATTTTTTTTTTAGATTTTTTTTAGAAAATTCTTGCTATCCAGCATAGAGACTTAGAAAATGAGAAATTTAAATTTTAACAATTAAAGAAGTAAAATTTTATGATTATTTTAGCATATCTATTAGGCCTAAAAATAGATATTCTAGTTAATGTCCCTTTACTAGTATTAGTTTATTAATAGATATAATGAGACCGAAACTTGAAAAATAACATCTCTATTATTTGAAATTTTATGTTTTGAATAAAACCATTACACGGAATTTTCTCTTACTTACTTCTATTATAATTTTAATTCAGTATGTTTTAATTTATTTATATTTAAAGAATAAAACTTCTACTTTTAAAACCAAAATGCAATACTTACTCAAACTAAACTTTACAGTATATTAAGCTATTTTATTCTAGTTATATTAGATTAAAATTGAATTAAACCAATTTTATAAAGTTATCTATATTTACTTATCTTTACATTTTTAACAAGCCTTTTTTAAAATCATTAAAAAATGACCTATTTTTGACAATTTTTTCTATATAATTTTTATTTTCTTGATTATTAAATGTCATATAATAGCATAATCTATACTCATAATTTGAACGTGGTTTGTTATTTTTATGTGATAAATCTCCACTCCAATATATTCCATGATATATACAATTTCTAGAATGTTCTATTATGCTAAAAAATTTATTAATATCTTCTTTTTTTAATATCTTCTTTTTTCCAAATTGTCCATTTTCATAATTTTCTTTCATAATCTTGTACTGAGGTATTAATGATAATAATTTGTCTAACTTAATAAAATTTTTCTTATCATATTCAATTAAAATTTTATGTTTATTTCCAATTGTTTGACCTCTTATAATATCTGAAGTATATCTCTTATATATATCAAATAATTGTTCAATATTATTTTTTTCTAATCCTTTTAATTTTTTAAATGATTTCACATTCAATCTATTTAATACTGAATATGCTGAATTTCTTATAGCTTTATGAAATATTTCATAATGTTTAAATTCTTTATCTTGATGTATAACATTTAATATAAGAGATGTTAACATAATTTCATAAGAATGTATATTTAACATAATGGTTTTTGTTATTTTTAATTGTATACTATTTAATTCATTCCATTTATTAAATTTCACTTTATTTATTATTACTGCTTCGGTCTTTTCCATAACAAAGTATCTATTTTGTTTTAGATAATTATAATATGAATATCGTTTCAATAACTCAATTAATTTTTCTTGTTCACTTTCACTAATCTCAATATATTTATTTCTTACCTGTTTTACTTGCTCTTCTAATGTCATAAATCTATCTTATATTAAAAAGTCTAAATTAAAATTTACATCTTAATTTAGACTTGCTTTTTAGCTTGATCTGAACTTTTGTTCTCAAAATTATTATACTATATATTTTATTTTATTTCAATAATTTTAATTAAATTTTTGTAAAGACTACACTATATTTAAAAGTACTTTTCTTTTATAATCTATATACTTTATTATTTTATTTGAATAAAACATACTATAAAAAGCATCTACAAATTTAATTGTAAATACTCTTTTTAAATCAATGTAATTTAGTTTAATTATTTATTTTTCTCTAATTACTTCTACATTATATCCATCTGGGTCTTTTATAAAGTAATATGAAGGTATTGTTCCTGGTAACCCTTTTAAATCCGTAACTTCATAACCTAATTCTTTATGTTTTTGATGTTTAGCTTCTAAATCTTGGTAACTTATCGCAATATGAGAATAACCATTTCCTAAATCATACCCTTCGCTTCCTATATTATAAGTTAATTCTAATTCATATTTTTCTTCTGCATCAGATAAATATACTAAAACAAATCCATTATCTGTATAATCTTTTCTATTTGTTTCTTTAAACCCTAACATTTCATAAAATTCAATAGATTTTTCTAAATCTTTAACTCTTATACATGTGTGTAAAAATTTCATATTTCTCCTTAATTTACTTTTAACTACTTTTAATTATAGCATAATTATAAGGTGTATTTACAATTTGTTATGTACAAGTAAAATACATGAATTTTAAAAAGATGTTTTTATTAGTCTTTACAATTTGGGTTTTATATTTTTTATCGATATGTTAATTTATTAATAGATGTAATGGGTCTGAAAC
>JBKDZV010000004.1:0-3155 GCA_047971455.1 Mycoplasmatales bacterium
ATATTTTATAGTGATGTGGATGATACTTTAATTCAAGGAGCAAAAGTAAGCCAAGAAGTTGAAGAATTTTTAAAATATATGAGTACTAAAGAAGATTTTTTTGTCCCTTGTAGTGGCCGTCCATTAATTTCTATGACCAAAGCTTTTACAAATCAAGGTTTAAAATATGTAATTGCTTATAATGGTGGACAAATATATGACTTAGTAAACAAAAAATTAGTTTATAATAACTTAATAAAAAAAGAACAAGTTCAAACGATAATTAAAGAACTAGAAAAGCTAAAAATAGATTATATAACTTATGAAGACCAGATTATTTATACAAATAATCCTAATAATAAATATGCTCAAGTAGAAGCTGAATTATCAATGGAACCATTAACTTTAATTAAAGAAATTCATGATACACCTAAAATATTAGGTTTAATAGATCCTAGTAAAAGTGAGACAGCGATAAAGGCTTTAAAAGAAAAATTTACTAATGTAGAAATTTTTAAATCAAAAGACTTTTTTATTGAAATAACTCCTTTAGGAATAACCAAAGGGAAAGCTATTCAAAAATTAAATGAAATATTAAGTATACAAAATAACGACACTTATTGTTTTGGAGATTCTCATAATGATCTTTCAATGTTTGAGCTTAAGATTCACAAAATTGCCGTAGCTAATGCTAAAGCAAAAATAATAGAATTAGCCGACGAATTAACAGCAACTTGTGCCGAAAATGGAGTAATTAAATATATAAAAAATTATTATGGAGAATTAAATGAATAATATATATTATCTTTATTTTTTATTATGTAAATCATTAAATTTTTTTATTGTTACAGTAATGATAACTTTAAATAATTCTAGCATTATTATTGAAGTATTAACATTTATTATAAGTATTTATTTTTTATTACATAAACAAAATATTGAAAATAAATATATTGATAAAAATATTTATTTATCGACAAAATTTTTAATTAAAAGAATTGTTGAAATTATTGGATTTTTAATTCTTTGTTTAGTAAATTTAATGGATATTTTATTAATTTTTTTAGTAATTGATTATATAATAAAATTAACACTTGATACATCAATTTATGAGATTTATTATAATACTGAAATTAAAATTAGGAGAAAAAATGAGAGTAAGACATAAGCCTTGGGCAAAAGAATATATTTTAAGTGATAATGAATTATATATTAATAATTATATTTCTGATCAAAAATTAGATAAACTTTTAAGTAAATATCAAGGAGTGGCCATTGAAGTTGGTTGTGGTAAAGGAACTTTTATTTATCAAAAGGCTAGTTTAAATCCTGAAATATTATATATTGGAATTGAACGTCAAGCTTCCATTATTGTTCAAGCAAGTGAAAAGCAAGAAGTAAATAAATTAGAAAATTTAAAATATTATTATGGTGATATTAATACTTTAATTGATAACCAAATATTAAAAAATAAAGTTGATGTTATTTATTTAAACTTTTCTGATCCTTGGCCTAAAACAAGACATATTAAAAGAAGATTAACAGCTCCTAGTTTTTTAAATATTTACTATCAATTATTAACTAAAAATGGAAAAATTGAGCAAAAAACTGATAATCAAGGCTTATTTGAATATTCAGTTATTTCTTTAGCAAATGATAAAAGATGGATTTTCCAAAATATTTTTATTGATTTACATAATGAAACTAAAGAAAATATTATGACTGAGTATGAAAAAAAATTTTCTACTCAAGGTTATAAAATAAAATATATTGAGGTTCAAAAAAATAATGAATAACTTAATTAAATATGTGAAATATTTACTAATTTCTTTTTTTAGTGGATTAACATCAGTAATCCCGGGAGTTAGTGGGGGAACAATATTTGCAATTTTTAAAATTAGTGAAGATTTAACTAATTCAATTAAAGAATTAACTAGTTTGAAGTGGCAAAGAATGAAAAAAAATATAGCAGTTCCATTAATTATTGGTTTTGGTTCATTAGTTAGTGCGATTATTTATGCTAATTTATTTACTGTAGTTATTGAAGATTATAATATATTTTTGCGTTATTTTTTTATTGGTTTAGTTGTGTTATCAATTCCAATTTTAATGAAAGAAACAAAAGCTGAAAAGTCTAAGAGTAAAAAAAATATTTTATTTTTATTAGGATTTTTAATCGCTTTAGTTATTTTTTATATTTCTCCTGATGTGGATAGTGCAAATAATGATGTTAATAGTTTAGGTTTTTATATAGAATATTTTATTGTTAATTTTATTAATGGAGTAACGATGATTATTCCAGGAGTTAGTGGAACTAATATTATTATAATGTTTGGACAATATGATAATTATTTATTATTTATGTCAGATTTTTCAGGTTATTTAATTCAAAATATTATCTTTTTAATAGCAGTAGTATTAGGTAGTGTATTTTCTTCATACTTATTAAGTTATATTTTTAAAAAATATTATGCCCAATTTTTCTCTTTAATGGCTGGATTAACAATGTCAACAGTAGTTTTTGTATATATTAATCCATTTAGCAATATAATTCAAGCTATTAGTGGATTTATTATTGGATCTGGTCTAATAATTTTAGTAGATAAGTATTCTAAAAAAAGTAATTAAGGAAAAAAATGACAGAACAAGAAAAAATGATTATAGGACAATTATATAATGGAAGTGATGCAAAATTGATAAAACAAAGACAAGCTTGTCGAGATATTTTAAATAAGTTAAATAAAACAGTCCAAGTTGATGAAGTATATGATATTGTTAAAGAACTTTTAAGTCCTAAAAGTCAAGGAAATCCTAAAATTCAGCCACCTTTTTATTGTGATTATGGTTATAATATTGAAGTAGGAAAGAATTTTTTTGCTAATTTTAATAATACCTTTTTAGATGTTTGTCCAATTAAAATAGGAGATAATTGTATGTTTGCCCCGAATGTAAGATTATATACAGCTACTCACCCTTTAGATCCAACTGAGCGAAATTCAGGGTTAGAATTAGGGAAGCCAATAACCATCGGTAATAATGTTTGGTTAGGTGGAGATTGTGTTGTTTGTCCAGGTGTAAATATTGGCGATAATGTAGTAGCTGGAGCGGGAAGTGTAATAACAAAAGATGTAGAAGCTAATGTTGTTGTTGCTGGAAATCCAGCAAAAGTTATAAGA
>JBKDZV010000005.1:0-5267 GCA_047971455.1 Mycoplasmatales bacterium
AAATGTATTATGAAGATAAGAGAACCAAAAAACAAATAGTAATATATTTAAAAGAAAACTATGGTGAATTAAAAAATTGGGATAATAACAAGTTAAATACAATTCTTAACTCAACATTGTATCGTGGATATAAAGAATATCAAGGAGAAATATACAAGATAATTAAACCAGTGATTAAATATGAAGTAGATAGACCTAAACAAAAGAAGATACCCAAAAGATTAATAAATAACTACAACTACATATTTAGAGATAAGATCTATTATAAAGGAGAAAAACTTTATGGATCAACAACAGTGAAGAATAAAAACAAAATAAATGAAAAGCACTATCATTATTACTTAAGCAAAGACAGAACTATTAAGATAAAAGAAGATACATTACTTGAAGCAATAACAAATGCAATACAATTAAAAAATAAAAATCTAATACACATAAAGAATCAAAGATTAGAAAGGTTAAATGAACTATACATTAAAGAAAATATAACACAGTATCAATATCAAACATATAAAGAGGAAATAATAAGTAATACAGCAAAGTTGCAAGTTGAAAACATTTTGAAAGTTGAGATAAAGAATAAGGAAAATGGTATAATTAAATTATCTGGTAATAAGATTGTGAACATAAAAATATAGAGGTTACTTTATGATATTTAATTTTAAGAGTAAAGATTTATTAGAGGAGAAAGAGTTTAAAACAGAAAAAGAATTACAGAATTTCATTTCAGAAAATTGCAATATATTTTTTGGAATAAAAGTTATAAAAAATGAATATGAAATAACATTTTTTGATAGTGAATCATATCAACAGCAAAATGGTAGAATAGATACATTAGGAATAGATGAGAATGGTGCTCCTGTTATAATAGAGTATAAGTTAGATAAAAGTAATAATCTTATAAATCAAGCATTGTATTATTTAGACTGGTTAAGGAATAATAAGAGACAATATGAGTTGGAGATAGAAGCAAATTTTAAAGATATTACTATTGATTGGTATAGTATAAGGGTAATATGTATAGCAAAAAATTTTAATAAGTATGATTACAATGCAATTAGACAAATCGATGCTAATGTTGAACTTTATAAATATAAAAAGTATGATGAAATTTTAGAGTTAGTAGAAGTTTATAAAAAACAAAATCAAACTAATTCTACCAATGAAACATCTAAAAAAGAAAATAGTAAAAATTCAAAAAGTGAACTTGAAAAGTCTCCAAAAGAATTACAGACTATATTTGAAAAAATAATGATTAAATATATTGATTATTATGGAGAAGATATAACAATTAATTATTTAAAGGATTATATTGCATTTAAAACTAGTAAGAATATTTTAACAATAGTACCACAAAGGAATAGCTTGAAAATATATACTAATGATATTAAAGAAGGTAAAAGAAAAGAAATAGAAGATGTCTCTAATAAAGGACATTGGGGAACAGGAAATTATTGTTTTTATGTGAAGAATGAAAAAGATTATAAAAAGTTATTAGAAATAGTAAGGTGGTAGATAAAGTGAATTCATTATATATAAAGGAAGTAAAATTTACTAATTTCAGAAAGTTAAAAGATATAAGCGTTGTATTGAATGATAAGAAAACAATTTTAGTAGGAAAAAATAATACAGGTAAAACTAGTTTAATAAAAGGAATTGATATTTTTGAAAATAAATATCTAAAAGGTACGGACATAAATATTGAATTAGTTAAAAAAATAATAGATAGAGTAATGACAGGTAATGGAAATTTAGAAGATGTAGAAATATCTCTAGAATTAATATTGAAATATAATGAAAGTTGTGATTTCAATGTTGTTGGAGAATATATGGATAAAATATTAGTTGATGGAGAAATTAAAATTAAATACCAATATAAAATTTTAAGTGAAAAAATAGAGATTTATACAGAAAAAATAGATACAATAGAAAATTTGAAAGAAAAATATATTCAAAACAATATAGTTAATATGTTGGAATATAAAGTTTTTTTAAATGACAAAGAGCAAGGTAAAAATAGTAAAACAAGAATTTCAGATATATTAAATATGAAATATATAGCCGCAAATAGAAAAGTTGATAATGACATCTCTAATAAAACCAATTCAGTAGCAACACAGAAAGTATTGGATAATGGAATACAAAGAATTAAAGAAAGTGAAGAATTACGAGATATAATAACTAATGCTGAAATAGGTAGTAATGAATTATTAAACATTGATAACTTTTTTTGTGATTTTAAAAATAAAATAAATGATTTAAAAGGTTTGATTGGAGAAGATGAGCCTGATATTAATATTGATTATTCCAATGTTTTGACAAATCCAAAAGTAAATTTAACATTTAATAATGATGGAATAGCAATACCAGAATATAATTCAGGTTTAGGGTATGCAAATTTTTATTCATTACTTTTGAATATAATTTCTTTTATTGATAATATTAATAAAAATAATATAAAAAATTCTTTCTTAATTATTGAAGAACCCGAAGCCTATAGTCATCCACAAATGCAACATATATTTAATGAAAATATAGAGAAAATATTACAAAATTCTTTAAATGAAGGTTTAGAGATACAATATATTATAGTAACACATTCTCCACAAATCGTAACAACTTCTGAATCAAATGATATAATTATTTTCAAAGAAAAAGATAATAAAATTAGCTATAAAAAATTTAGTGAATTAATAGATTTTGATGAAAGGTTCTTTAAACAATATTTTAAATTAACTAATTCAGAATTAATATTTGCTGATAAAGTTATTTTTATTGAAGGAGATACAGAAGCATTGTTGATAAAAGAATTTTTTCAAAAATTTGATATAGAAATAGAGAGAAAAAAAGAAGAATTTTTAAGTAATTTTAATGAAAATCAGGCAACAGAAGAAGAGATACAACTAAAAGAATATTATAACTCATATATCCAATTGATGAAACAAAATATTTCTATTTTACCAGTAGGAACACAAGCAAATAAATTTAAAATAATAGTAGAAGAATTAGGAATAAAAACTTTAATAATTACGGATATTGACTTTGTTAAAAAAGGTGCTAATAAAAAAGATGTAAAATGTTCTTTTAATGATTCAGAGAATACTTCTAATCCTACTATTAAAAATATAATTTTAGAAAATACAAACTTTTTAGCTTATAAAAATAAAACTGATAAATGGGTTGAAAACTATATATTTAAACAAAATAATATTGCAATAGCTTACCAAACCAAAATAGTGCACCAAATGGAGGGAATAGATGGAATAGAATATTATCCTCGAAGTTTTGAAGATTCTTTTTTAATGACAAATTATGATTTAATCAAAAGTAATGATGGATTAAAGAAATTATATGCAAATGAGGATAAAATTTTTGCTGATGATTTATTCACGAACGTTGAGAGTGATTGTAATAATATTTTGTTGGAAGTAAAAGGTAAAGTAGAATATAAGAAAGTGGGGCTAGCGTTTGAATTATTGATAACAGATGCTGACTGGAAAATACCAAACTATATAAAGAAAGGGTTAGAATGGTTACAGAACAAATAATTCAAAAAATTAATGATGGAGAGAATTTTGTATTAAAAGGTGGAGCAGGAAGTGGAAAAACCTATACATTAATAGAAGTTCTTAAACAGTTAATTGAGCAAAATAAGAAAATTGCAGTTATTACATATACAAATGTTGCAAAAGATGAAATAATAGAAAGATTATCCCAAAAAGATAAAGAAATAAATTTTTGTGGAACAATACATGAATTCATATGGAACATAGTTTCAAAATTTCAAGAAGAATTAAATGTTGTAGTTAAAGAAAAATTTAAAACTGAAGTAAATGAAAATGATAATTATGAGATTATTTATGACTTTGGATATCATGGAGTAGATAAAGAAAGCTTGAAAATAAAATTATCACATGATGAAGTGATAGAAATTTTTGGGGAAATAATTAATGAATATGAGGAATTATATGGTATATTATCTAATATATATGATTGTATACTAGTTGATGAATATCAGGATACAAAACAAGTGGTTGTAGATGTACTACTAAATGGAAAATTAACTATAAGTTGTGGTTTTTTTGGGGATTCAATACAAGGGATTTACACAGATCAAGAATTAAATATGGATAGTATAAGTGTAATACCTAAATCAGATAATTGGCGTTCTTCAAGTAAGTTAGTAGAATTTTTTAATGATATAAGAAATAATATAAATAATGATGATATAAAACAAAACGCCTTAAATAATGAAATTAGAGATTATGAAAGTAGGTTATTATATTATGAGGTAGATACTTTAACAAATAGTATAAAGAAGCAAATAGAAAGTGACAGTAATTTTCAAATAAATCATTCTTTATTTTTAACACACAATTTAGGTTTAGCGAATCAAATGGAAATAAATTCAAGTTATAATAATAAGTTTAAGGATAATCAAAGGAAATATTCAAGTAATAAAGATGAAATATATCCACATTTAAATTTTTTCTTTGATTTATATGAAATGAAAAATAATATTATGTTTGAAACAAATTATGTAAGTAAGTATTTTAATGTTAATATGAGAAGTAGAGATATTGTTGAAGAATGGAATTTAAAAATACAAGAGTTAAAAAATTGTAATACAGTTAATGATATTAAAAGTTTGGATTTCTATGATATACTAGATGAAAAAATAAGAGAAGAAATTGAAAACATTACTGATGAAATGAATATAGAATATTTTGATAAGATGTATGATTATAGTTTGGAAGATAACGAAGATAGAACAATGTTTTCAATGAAAGGTTTAGAAGCGGATAATATTTTGATCTACTTGGATAATGGGAGATGGTATCAATATAATTTTAGTAATTTAAATGAAAGAACTAAAAAAATATTATATGTTGCGATAACACGAGCAAAGAAGAATTTAATTATAGTTGCTAAGGCAGGTATTAATACAGATTTAAAAAAGATAATTTTAAATTTTTTTGAAAAAAAAGAAATAAAATTTAATCAAACTCCACAAATATAGAAAACATGGTATAATATGGGTATAGGTTTGATATGATGTTAAGGACCCCGAAAACGAAGGGGACTAAAACATCTTCCATCATAATACCCAACCCCATATTTAGATATAGAGCACCCCGAAAACGAAGGTGACTAAAACTACCCAACCATTTTGGTCGTAAGGGTGTTTTGATATAGAGCACCCCGAAAACGAAGGGGACTAAAACTGCTTCCCCAACTTTGTTGTGGATATCATTAAGATATAGAGC
>JBKDZV010000006.1:0-16811 GCA_047971455.1 Mycoplasmatales bacterium
AAAAGCAACACAGTTAATGAAATCAGCATCATATTCTCCAGCTTGATTTTTAAAAGTTCGATTAATAGCTAAAGAAAAATTACAAACAGAACTACCACTAGTAGAGTGTCTTAATTCTGGATCTTTAGTTATTCGTCCTACTAATACAACAGTATTTACCATTTCACTCCTTTATTTACTTATTTTGCTTCTCTTAACATATCTAAAGTTGAACCTTCAACTTTATCAATATTTATTACCATAAATCTTAATACATCTTCAGATATTCTACAAATTCTTTCAAATTCTTTATTAGTTTCACTAACAGCTTCAACATTTAAAAAATAGTAATATCCTGTTTTATTTTTTTCAATTTCATATGCTAATTCTTTTGTTCCCATATCAAATTCATCTAAAATATTTGAACCAGCACTCGTATATATTTCTTTTAATTTTTCTACTGTAGCTTGTACTAATGATTCATCTACATTTGGTTTAATAATAAACCCTACCTCATATTTTCTCATCTTTCCTCCTTTTGGTCATTATTGGCTCATTCTTGAGCAAGGAGTAATATTAATTACTCGTTGAAAGTATAGCATTTTTAATTAAAAAAATCAAATTTTCTACTATAATTTTCTGCTTTATTTTGTGAGCTATTTATTTCATTTTCACTATTTTGTAAGATTTTTTCAATATATTTAAAATTATCAATATTTTTAAGCATTGCTTTATAAACAGACTCTTTTATTTGTTTTATTGAATACTGCTTTATCCATTGTTGTAACAATTCTAATTCATAATTTTTAATTTCTCGATTAAGTAAAACTCTTACTTCATCCAAGCTTTGGACATTTAAAACTTCTTGTTGCTTAACATTTACTTTTTTTTCAAGATTAAGCATTATTAAATTATTATTAAAATCAATATCAATATATGCTTTTTGATAAAGCGAATCAATTAATAATTTCGCATTATTGATTTCTAAGGCTAATAATTTGCTTAAATCTATTGTCTTAGCTTCAGAAATTATATAAATTATTAAAAGCTCATCTTTAGTTATTAATTTATCGTTAAACAATTGTAGTTTATTCATTGTTTTCCTTAATATTTTTTTAATTTTTATTGTTATAAAAAAAGAATAACAAAAATAGACTTATCTATTCTTACTATTCTTATGTCGCTACGGACTAAAATATTAAAGCTTAAGGCTGCTTCAATTAAGTCCTGACCTAGTTCACCTAATACTCCATCCAAGCGACATTTACATTATAACATTTTTTATTACTTTATTTTTATTTTTTGGAATTTATTTTTAACTACTCCATTAACTACTTTTCTCAATTATAAATAAGCCTATAATTATCTCTAAATTATAGGTATTTTTTATTTTATCTTTTTATTTATTTAAATTATTTAAAATATTTTTTAATACTATATTAACTTTTTCTTGTTCTTTATTATTTAGTCCTTGTAAGGCTATATTAATAAATTTTTCATGCCATTCATCATGTAATTTAATGGCATATTCTGCTTTAGGCTTTAAAATTAAATTTATTTTTCTTCGATCTCCAAGATCAAATTTTCTTTCAATATAATTTTTATTAATTAACTTTGTTGTATAAATTGATAATGTTCCTTTAGTAATATTTAATTGTTCTGTTAAATCTTTAGGATTTACTTCAGCTTTTAATTTTTTTAATTCTTTAATTTTTACTAACAAATGTAATTCATTCAAAGTTAATTCTTTTAATCCCATATTCTTTAAATTACTGTATTCTTCTTGGAGTACAAAATCAAAAATTTGGATACAACTATCATTTATTTCTTTTTTCAAATCCATTTTATTTGATATCTTTGATTTTTATTGTTTTTCTTCCTGAAAGTACATCAACTTTAATTTCTTGTCCAACTTTTTTACCTAATAAATTTTTGGCAATTGGTGCTGATGCTGAAATTGAAGGTTCATCTTTGTCTAAGGGATTAGCTCCTACCCCTACGATTTTATAAGTAAATTCTTTTTTAGTATCTTGATCAACATATGTTACAACATTACCTAATGATACATAATCAGTATCAACTTCATCAGCAATAATTTTAGCACTTTCTACCATAACTTCTAATTCTTTAATTTTAGCTTCCACAAAAGCTTGTTCTTCTCTTGCTGAATCATATTCTGAATTTTCTGATAAATCTCCAAAACTTTTGGCTTCTTTAATTCTTTCTACAACTTCTTTTCTTTTAGTATGAATATAGTATTCTAATTCCTTTTTTGCCTTATCTAATTGTTCCTTTGTTAAAAATATTTCTTTCATAATTCTCCTTTTTTATTTTCTTAATATTTACAATTTTTTACAGTTCTTGGGAATGGTAAAACATCTCTAATATTTTCAATTCCGGTAACATACATTACTAATCTTTCAAAACCAATTCCAAATCCTGAGTGTTTTACGCCTCCAAATTTTCTAAGTTCTAAATACCAATCGTACTCTTCTTCACTTAATTTATGTACTGCCATTAATTCTTTTAAAATGTCAATTCGCTCTTCCCTTTGACTTCCTCCTATTAATTCTCCAATTCCCGGAACTAATAAATCGGTAGCTGCTACGGTTTGCTTGTCATCATTTAAACGCATATAAAAAGCTTTAATATCTTTTGGATAATTTTTGACATAAACTGGAGCTTGATATTTAATATCTGTTAAATATCTTTCATGTTCTGTTGCTAAATCTATCCCGTATTCTACTTTATTGTCAAATCTTTGTCCACTTGCTACGGCTTGTTCTAAAATTTTAATTGCCTCTTGATAATCTAATTCAATAAAATTAGCTTTAACTAAATCTTCTAAACGTTGAATTAAATCATATTCTACTAAAGTATTTAAAAATTGTAATTCTAAAGTACATTTTTCTAAAACATGTTTAATAACATCAATTAACATTTCTTTGGATAAACTTATTATATCATCTAGTTCAGCAAAAGCTACTTCAGGTTCTAACATCCAAAATTCAGCGGCATGTCGAGTAGTATTAGAATTTTCTGCTCTAAATGTTGGACCAAAAGTATAAACATTTTGGAAGGCTAAAGCAAAACTTTCAGCTAATAGTTGCCCTGATACTGTTAAATTTACACTTTTGTTAAAAAATTCTTTAGAATAATCTACTTCCCCATCTTGCATTGGTATATTTTTTAAATCTAAAGTATTAACTTGGAACATTTCTCCAGCTCCTTCAGCATCAGCTCCGGTTATAATTGGCGTATGAACATATAAAAAGTTATTTTCATTAAAAAATTTATGTAAAGCATAAGATAATTCTGATCTTATTTTAAAAACTGCATTGAAAGTATTAGTTCTTGGTCGTAAGTGTGCTATTTCACGTAAAAATTCTCTAGTATGTTTTTTAGGTTGCAATGGATAATCTTCTTCAGAATTAGCCAAAATTTCAATTGTTTGAGCTTCTAATTCATAATTTTGTTTTTTACCTGAAGTGTCTTTTAAAAGACCGCTAATTTTAACAGCACTTCCAATATGTAATTTTTTAATTGCTTCTAAATTAGCTAATTCTTTATACACTACTTGAACTGTTGTAAAACATGTTCCATCATTAATCATTAAAAAAGAAATATTTTTTCCTATTCGATGGTTTCTTACCCAACCTTTAATTTCTACTTCTTGTCCAGCGTATTCTTGATACTTTTCATCTAATTGTTTAATTATCATTTTTCCCCTTCACTAATTTGATATCTTTTTTTATTTGAGTTTGTAATTCTTGAATATTTTGGAATTTTTGTTCAGCTCTTATATAATCTAAAAAGATCACTTTTACTAATTTCCCATATATTTCTTTATTAAAATCATCTAAAATATGCGTTTCTATCATAAAATTTTGTTCATTATTAATTGTTGGTGCTACCCCAACATTAGTAATACTATTATACATTATGCTATCAACAATAATTTGAGTTTTATATACACCTTTTTTTAAAATATTCTTTTTAAATTTAAGATTAATTGTTGGGAAATTAATTGTTCTTCCTAATTGTTTATTTTTTATCACCACTCCTCGAACAAAATAATTAGTCCCTAAAAGTTTATTAGCTTGCTTAATATTTCCTTGCAATAATTCTTCTTTGATCATAGTGGAGGAAATTTTTATTTCTTTTAATGTCGCAAATTCTACCAACTTAATATTAAAATACTGTTTTAATAATTCAATATTCCCTTGACGCTTATACCCAAAGTGATAATCTTCACCAATAAAAATATTTTGTACTTGTAACTTTTGTAAAAATTTAATAAACTCTTGAGCAGTTACTTTTTGACTTATTTCGTCTAAATTAATTGTTAAAATATCTAAATTGGAGTCAATATTTTGAATTAATGTTAAATTATCTTGTAAAGCATATATATAACTATTTTTTGCCATATTAAAGGAAATAACTAAAACATCTTGTTTAGTTTCTAAAGCTTGTTTAATTACTTTTTGGTGTCCTAAATGTACGCCATCAAAACTTCCTAAAGCTATATTATTATATTTTTTATCTATTATATAAAATTTCAATAAACTATAAATCATTTCTTTTCTCCTTCCCGCCACACCATAAACTCTACTTGATAATAATTATCAACCTTTTTATATAAGGCAATAATTTCATTACTATTTTCATCTAAAATTAATATTTTTTTATTTTTAACTATTTTATCAAATTTTTCAATAATATTTTCATTATTTACTTGAACACCATTTTTTATGAGTTGGGCTAATTTTCCCGATACACTTATTTGATTAGGATATTTAGTCTTTAAAAAGCGTGATAACGGTAAATAATTAGAGGTTATTTCGGCTTCTTTTTCTAAAGCATTCTCTAATAAAAAACCATCAGTTTTAGTTCTTATTAAACTAGTCATAGTAGCAACAGTCTTTAACTTAGTAGCAATATCTTCAATTAAACTTCGGATATAAGTTCCTTTAGAAACTACTGTTTTAAAAGTTACTTCTAAGTTAATTAAATCAATCTTTAAAATTTCAATATCATAAATTTGGACTTCTTTTGCTCTAATTTCCATACTAATTGCTTGATTATTGCGTCCATATTCATAAGCCTTTTTACCATTAATTTTTTTAGCCGAGTATAATGGTGGAACTTGTTTATAAATTTTGATAAAACTTTTGATAACTTGTTCAATTTCTTGGTTGGTTACTTTAACAGTATTTACTGTTTTTACAACTTCTCCTGTTATATCTCCAGTAGTTGTTTGTATGCCAAATTTCATCGTTGTAAGATATTCTTTTTGGGAATTTTCAGTTATTAATGGAATAAACTTAGTAGCTCTTCCAATTGCTAAAACTAATAAACCTTCAGTATTAGGATCTAAAGTTCCTGTATGGCCAATTTTAGTAATTCCTTGTTTTTTAAAATAACGGATAACATCATAACTAGTTATTCCTTGCGTTTTGTTTATTAATAAAAATCCTTCTAAATTAGTCATTTTTTTCCTTTTTTTTAGTAAATTCTACATATAATGGTGGAAAATCTAAGTAATTACGAGGATTTTCTAATTGGGAATGAACATAATATGGACCTTCAATAATTTCTAAATGTAAATGGACCCCCGTAGCTACTCCTGTATCTCCCATTACGCCTAACGTATCATCAGTTGTTAAAATATCTCCAGGAATAACATTAACCTTAGATAAATGAGCATAATTAGATATGTAATTTTTCCCTTTTATATTATGAATCATCATTACTTGAATTCCTCCATAAGCATCAACTGTTACTTCTTCAACTTCTCCCGGAGCAATTGGATGAATATTTTCATCACCTATCATATCTATTCCAGTATGGCCATCTGATTGATTTAAGGCATCCCAACCACCATATTCGTTAGTTACACTTCCGGTCGTTATTGGGAAAACAAATTCTTGAGCTTCAGGTAATTCTTTGCCACAATTTATTCCATAAATTTCAGTAGTTTCACATTCCGTTTTAAAATAAGTAGTAGAAGCACTTTGCAATGGATTTACTGTAAATTCAATATATTTAGTATATTTATCTATTTCTTTTTGTAACTTTTGAGAAACTAGTTCTAAGTGCAATGTTTTAGAAATAATTTCACTTTTTTTATTTTGAATAATTAACAAACTTTGATTAAATTCGGTAATCATTTGATTCATTTCTTCAAAAATAATACTCAGTGCTTGAGCTCTAATTAAAAATTCTTCTAATGTTTTCGCATCAAGTAATTGATTATACAATATCAAAACACTATTTTTATTATTTAATCTTTGCATTAATTTTAATATTTTGCTAGTTTCTTTTGATAAACTATCTAAATTATCTTCCATTATTAAACATTCTTTATTTACATTTACTAATTCTTTTTGTAAGCTTTCAACTTCATCTTTATTTTCTTCTAATTCCTTTTTGGCATTATCAGTTATTTTTTTTTCTTTTTCTAATTTCTCATTTTCTTCTTGTAATTTTTTATTTTTTTCCTCTAATTCTTTAGCTTTTTTAGCTTTTTCTTCTTCCGTCTCTTTATCAGAACTATCAGTTTTTTCTACTTTATCAGAACTATCTTCTTCTGTTATTGTTTCATCATCCTCTGTTAATTCATTATTTAAATTTTCTTGAGCTTGAAATATAGTTGCACTAAAAGGTAAAATTGTTAAAAATAATAAGCTTAAACTAATTATTTTGCTTTTCATTTAATTTAACCTTAATTTTATTCTTCCCTTCTACTGAAATTATTTCAACCATAATCTTATCATTTAAACTCAAAATATCTTCTACTTTATCTACTCTTTTATCTGATAATTTAGAAATATGTAATAAGGCTTCTTGTTTACCATCAAACTTAACAAAAGCTCCAAAACTTTCTATTCTCATTACTTCGGCTGGAAATTTTTCTCCTACTTTATATACTTTAGTTAAACTTTGAATAATTTCTTTAGCTTGTTGAACTTTTTCTTTGTCAACTCCAAAAATTAATACTTGTCCTTCATCACTAATATCAATTTTAACACCTGTTTTTTCAATAATTTTATTAATTGTTTCACCACCACGACCAATTACTTCTTTAATTTGTGCTATAGCTATTTGTAATTTTTCTATTTTAGGAGCATTTTCATTAACTTCTTTAGCAGGCATGGCAATTGTTTCTTTCATATGTTTTAAAATCTGTAATCTTCCTTTTTTAGCTTGTTCTAAACCTTGTTCAAAAATTTCAAAAGTTATTCCTTTAATTTTAATATCCATTTGAATAGCAGTTATCCCATCGCAAGTTCCAGCAACTTTAAAATCCATATCTCCTAAATGATCTTCTAATCCAGCGATATCTGTCAAAATAGTAAACTCTTCAGCTTGTTTAATAAGTCCCATCGCAATACCAGCTACTGGTTTAGTTATTGGTACTCCAGCATTCATTAAGGCTAAAGTAGCCGCACAAATAGTTGCTTGCGATGAAGAACCGTTAGATTCTAAAATTTCTGATACTAAACGAATTGTATAAGGAAAATCATCAACACTTGGTAATATAGGTTCTAAAGCTTTTTGTGCTAAAAATCCATGTCCTATTTCTCGACGTCCTGGTGCTCCCATTCTTCCAGCTTCTCCTACTGAATAAGGGGGGAAATTATAATGGAGCATAAATCTACGAGTATCTTCATCTTCTAAGCCATCTAAAATTTGCTCATCATTTTTTACACCTAAAGTACAAACAGCTAAAGCTTGGGTTTCTCCACGAGTAAATAAGGCCGAACCATGAGTTTTTTGTAAAACATCTATTCTTGATGCCAACTTTCTGATTTCATCAAGCCCACGTCCATCTACTCGATATTTATTTTCCACAACTAATTTTATAAAAATATTTTTATAAATAGTTTCAAAAATTTCTTTAGCCTGTTTTTCTTCTTCTTCATTAAAGGTAGTAATAATTTCTTTTTTTATTTCTTCTAATCTAGCATTCCTTATTTTTTTATCGGTATTTTCTAATAAAATATTTTCAATAACTTTAGCATACTTATTAGTTACACTCTCTAAATTTTCTTTAGTGTATCTTAAAGGAGGCTGATACTCTACTTTAGTAATTTGTAAATCTTGTAAAATTTCTTCTTGGAACTTAATTAATTTTTTAATTTCTTCATGGGCTATAGCAATCATTTTTAAGACTTCTTCTTCTTGAACTTCATTTCCCTTAAATTCAATCATATTAACCGCTTCTAATGTTCCAGTAATTTTCAATTCATTATCTGCTAGTTTTCGTTGTTCAAAATTAGGATTTATAATATATTCATCATTAATTTTTGAAATTGATAATCCTGCTACTAAATCTGTCAATGGTAATTCTGCTAACCTACTAGCTAATGAAGCAACTCCCACAGCTAACATTTGTGGTTCATAATCATTATCATAACTTAAAATAGTAATTACAATTTGGACTTCATAATTAAAGGTTTCGGGAAATAAAGGACGAAGTGGTCGATCAATCATTCGAGCATTTAAAGTAGCTTGTTCTGTTGGTTTGGCTTCACGACGTCCATAATTACCAGGAATTTTACCACTAGCATACATTTTTTCTTCATAGTTAATTACCAATGGGAAAAAATCTTTTTCTTCTTCTAGTTCTTTTTTAACAGCTGTAACTAAAAAATCAGTTCCTCCAAAACTTACAAAAACTGCTCCATCTGCTTGTTTGGCCATTTCTCCAATATTAAAATTAATATCTTTGTTATTAAATTTTAGTTTATAATTTTTCATCTTTTCTCCTTTTTAAAAACATAATAATAATAGCTATATTTAACTATCATTATTATGTTTTTATTGAAAATAAATGCATAAAGAATAAAGCTTCTTCATGCATTTAATAAGTATTATCTACTTAATAATTTTTCTTCTATTATATTTAGTTTTAGCTAAAATACTACTTTTATTTGCTGAATTTACATTAGTATTATTTAAAGTAGCTTGTTCAGTTGAAGAAGCTTGACGAGTTACATTGATTTCTTCAGTTTTTTTATTTTTAGAAAAACTATTAATTAAAATTATAATTACTAAAATTAGAACAACTATTACTAAAAAAACATTTAAGACTCCTACTACTTTTAATGTATTGATATCTTTTGTTACTGAAGCAACTTCACTAAAGGCTGCTAATAATCCTTGTAATACTTGCATAAGTATCTCCTATCTTCTTAAGCCTAATTTTTCGATAACAACTTTATATTCATCTAAGTTTTTATTTCTTAAATAAGTTTGTAAATTTCTTCTTTTACCAACTTTTTTTAATAATCCACGTCTTGAGTGATTATCTTTTTTATGTACTGCTAAGTGTTCATTTAATTCTTTGATTTCTTCAGTTAATAAAGCAATTTGTACCCCTGTATTTCCTGAATCTTTTTCATTTTTACCAAAATCTTTAATTATTTCCATTCTTCTTGTTTTTGTCATGTTTTCTCCTTTGACAACTATACCACGATATAATACATGACTTTACTTTATATCCTAGTATAGTTTATTTTTATTTTTTATAAAGTTTTTGTATCTATTTTAATTCCAGGACCCATAGTTGAAGATATTGATAGATTTTCAATATAAGTTCCTTTTGCTGTTGCTGGTTTGATTCTCATTATTTCAGCGAATAAAGCATTAATATTTTCTTCTAATTTTTTACTATCAAAAGATACTTTACCTACAATAACATGAACATTTCCAAATTTATCAATTCTATAAGTAATTTTTCCAGCTTTTATTTCATTAATTGCTTTTTCTACATCTGGTGTTACTGTTCCTGTTTTAGGATTAGGCATTAATCCTTTAGGTCCTAAAATTTGTCCAATTCTTCCGATTTTAGGCATCATTTGTGGTGTTGCTACTATTACATCAAAATCAAACCAACTTTCATTTTTAATTTTGTTGATTAAGTCTTCTCCTCCAACATAATCAGCTCCTAAATCTTCAGCCTTTTTAGCAGCATCTCCTTCAGCAAGTACTAAAATTTTTTGAGTTTTCCCACTACCATTTGGTAATACTAAAGCTCCTCTTAATTGTTGTTCTGCTTTTGTTGGATCTAAATTCATATTAAAAACTACATCAATAGTAGCATCAAATTTAACTTTTGTAGTTTGTTTTACTAAATCGATAGCTTCAGTTAATTCATAAGCTTTTGTTATATCAACTAATTTTAAAGCTTCAGACATTCTTTTAGATATTTTAGCCATTAGTTATCTCCCTTTTCCAAACCTTCTACTGTAACTCCCATGCTTCTTGCAGTTCCAGCAATAATTCTCATAGCTGCTTCAGTAGATGCAGCATTTAAATCAGGCATTTTTTTTTCAGCTATTTCTCTTACTTGAGCTTCAGTTAAATTAGCCACTTTATCAGTTTGAGGAACTGATGAACCTTTTTTTAACCCAGCTGCTTTTTTAATCATTTCTGAAGCTGGTGCTTGTTTTAATATAAATTCATATGATCTATCTTCATAAATTGTAATAGTTGCTGGAGCAATTTCTCCACCACGTTCTTTTGTTTGTTCATTGAATTTTTGACAAAATTCTGCCATATTAACTCCAGTTGGTCCTAAAGTTGTCCCTACCATAGAAGGGTTAGCTCCACCTGAAGGCAATTGTACTTTTACTATTTGTTTAATCTCTTTTGCCATTGTAAAACCTCCATTTATCTTTTTACAATAAAGTGGTCAAAGAAAAAAGAGTAATTCTTCCACTTTTACTGCTCTACTATTATAGCATAAAAATTTATAAAATAGTAATTAAAAAGAAAAAAATAAGGAATTTATTCCTTATTTTATTTTAATCTTTAAAATTTTTAATTATTAGAATTTTCTTCTTAATAATACTACTGCTCCACCTAATGTTGAACCTGAAGCTGCTAATGTCATAACAACTCCTGCTCCTGTTGAAGTTAAAGTATCTTCATCATTTGATGATCCACTCCCTGATGTTGTTGTATCATCTGAAGAATTAGAATTTGATGAGTTATTGTTATCTGTGATAGTTGGATCAAAAGTTAAAACAACATTTTCTTCAAAATCTTCTCCAAAAAATAAATCAGTAAATGTAGTAGTTAATTCATCTTCTAATTTATCTTCAATATATTTATCTAAAGATTCTCCTTTATTTACAACTTTAATAACCATTGTATCTCCTGGATTAAGAATTAATTCAGAGTATGTATAAATATCTGTTAAATATTCATCCCCTTCTTCTACTTTAAATTCTTTTCCATCTATAAAAGAAGTAATACTTCCATTTTGTGTAATACTTCCTCTTAGTCCAAATCCAGTTAATGATAAAGGATTTAATCCAGTATTTGTATAAGTTAATTCTACTGTTCCTGAAGTTGTATATTTAACTGTTGTATCTCCTGTACGAGCAATACTTGCATTATCACTAGCATCAATATCTGCTGTGCTTATTGCCATTGCATAAGTTTCACTACCTAATATAGTATATGAAGTTTCTACATAAAAAGGATCTGATGGTAAAGCACTAAATAAGTTTAACGCATCTTTTACAGTTCCTGTTTCACCTAAAACAGCTTCTAATGCTGCTTCATTAATTGTAAATTTTGAATTATCTGTTAAAGAAATTTCTACAGCAAAAGTATCAGTTTCTCCAGCTGCTAATTCATCAACTAATGCATCAGTTACTTCAACATTATAAAATTCAGAATTTTTAACATTATTATATGAATTTCCTTTTAATGTTATACCAGTCATTATAGCACTTCTTCCATTTGTTAATGTTCCTGATATTGTTAGTGGAGTTCCTGGTTTTAATGTACCTATTTCATCAATTGTTAATTCAACTGAAGGAGTTTCTTCAGCTTGTGCTTGTTTAGCTTCTACTTTAGCTAAAGCTTCTGCTTCGGCTTGATTAATATATTTTGCTAAATCTACATTAGAATTTAACGTTTCTCCTTTAATTTCTTTTACTTCATTAATTGTTTGAGCATCCATCGCCAAAGGTGTAAAGACAATTAATAATAAAGCAAATAAACTTGTAATTGTTAATTTTTTCATATTTTTTAATTCTCCTATCTTTTTATTAACTTTACTCATTATAACATATATTTTCAAGGATATGAATTTTTTTTAACAACTTTCCTCAGTGTTTATCACATTTTGATATGATTGTTACAATTATAAATTTTACTTAGTATTAATTTTTAAATATAAAGAACCACGAATTATTAAAATAACATTAACAAACAAAATTAAATTAATCAGTATAATTAAATTACTAATAGATAATTCAATAAACAGTAATAAAATTCCCATTATAATGTTTAAAATAAAACTTTTTTGTACAATATCATGTTTAACCTCATATTTAACATCTTTAGTTTTATAATGATATTTTTCATAAATAAATTCATCTTTATTATTATGAAGAATAATATTAGTTAAAGCATGTAAAATTAAGCCAATTCCTAAAATTAGCTGTGTAAACTTATTATGGTGTTCAAACATGATGACAATACTTATAATAATTAAAAAATTAGCTAATGTCTGGAAAAGATTTAAATAGTTTAATTTCAAAGTATATTCTAACTTTACCGTATGCGAAGCATAATAATCAGTAAAAATCCAAAATAACAAAAAGGTTGTTACTAATAAGGCTGTAGCATCAATAATTTTCCCACTTTCTAAATGATTAACTAATGCTGAAACGCCAACTAAACCTTCTCCTAAGATTAAAATTACAAATAAAGTTGCTCGTTCTACTTGTAGTTTTCGATCAAAAATAGGAATATTTGGCTTAGAAAAGTCAATTCCTTGATTAATTTTTGTTAATTTATATAATGGATAAACAATTTCAAAGCCTAAAACATATGACCAAATTATTAGCCAAACTAAAATTCTATCAGCCAAAATAAAACTAAATCCTAATAAAACCACAACAATTGAATTAATTGAAGTTATGTAATTTACTTTAACAATTTTTTTTAAATAATTATTTTGGACTTTGTAACTACCCCAAAACCATAAAAGAATAATAAACAATCTTGAAACAACAAAACTTTCAGTATAAAGTCGATATAAATATAAATTAGTAATATCTCCACCAATTGTTAAAAAGATAATGGGAATCATTGATAATAAAATAATTAATTTGTGAATTGGTGTATGATCTTCAAAATATTGATTATACTTTGTTATCATAATCCAATATAAAAATAACGCAATAAATTTTAAAATAATATAAACTAAACTTTGATAAGTCATATCATGTTCTAAAATTATTACTAGGTGAGCTAAAGCAATAACAAAAGCTAAATCAAAAAATAATTCTAAGGGCGTGGCACTTCGCTCAGGTAAAGTATTACCAACTCCTAATAAAGTTGGTCTTTTAAAATATCTTTTTATCATTTACTTTAACAGTGGTTTTAAATACTTACCAGTATAGGATTTTGCTTCATTAACTATTTTATCAGGAATTCCTTGAGCAATAACTTTACCACCTTTATCCCCACCTTCTGGTCCGATATCAATGATATAATCACTTACTTTGATTAAATCTAAATTATGTTCAATTATTACCATAGAATTACCAGAATCTACTAAGGTTTGTAACACCTTAATTAATTTTTTAATATCATTTGTATGTAATCCAGTTGTTGGTTCATCTAAAATATACATTGTATTATCTTTTGTTACTTTTTGTAATTCTTTTGCTAATTTAATTCTTTGGGCTTCTCCTCCACTTAAAACTGTTGCTGGTGTTCCAACTTTTAAATAACCCAAGCCAACTTCTACTAATGTTTTAAATTTACGATGTAATTTAGGTAAATTTTCAAAAAATTCATTGGCTTCATAAATTGACATTTGTAAAATATCAGCAATTGATTTTTCTTTGTATTTAATTTCTAAAGTTTCTTCAGCATAACGTTGTCCTTGACATCTTTCACAAGTTACATAAACATCTGGTAAAAAATTCATTTCAATTTTTTTAATTCCATCACCTTCACATTCTTCACAACGTCCACCTCGAACATTAAAAGAAAAACGACCTTTTTGATAACCACGTAATTTTGCTTCTGTTGTTTGAGCAAACAAATCACGAATATCATCAAAAACTCCAACATAAGTTGCTGGATTAGAACGTGGTGTTCTTCCAATTGGCTTTTGATCAATATTAATAACTTTTTTGATTTTTTCTAATCCTGTTATTTCTTTGCAATTACCAGCTTTTATTTTAGCATCTTTATTAAATTGATTATATAAATTTTTATATAATATTTGATTAATTAAAGTTGATTTTCCACTTCCACTAACTCCTGTTACACAAACCATATTATTTAAAGGAATTTTAACATTAATATTTTTTAAATTGTTTTCTTTTGCACCTTTAATTTGTATATAATTATCTTTAATTTGTTTTCTTCTTTGCTTAGGAACTTCAATTTTTTCAATACCAGCTAAGTAACGTCCAGTTAATGAATTTTTATTTTTAATAATTTCATCAGGTGTTCCTACCGCAACTATTTCGCCACCAAATTCTCCAGCTCCTGGTCCAATATCAATGATATAATCACTTTCTCGCATCGTATCTTCATCATGTTCTACAACTAATAATGTATTACCTAAATCACGCATCCCTTTTAAAGTATGAATAAGCTTATCATTATCCCTTTGATGTAGACCAATTGAAGGTTCATCTAAGACATATAATACCCCTGTTAATTTAGAACCAATTTGGGTTGCTAGACGAATTCTTTGGGCTTCTCCTCCACTTAAAGTTGTAGCATTTCGTTTTAAAGTTAAATATCCCAATCCAACATTTTCCAAAAATTTATAACGAGTTTTAATTTCTTCTAATACCATTTCTCCAATTTTAGCTTCAGCTTCAGTTAATTTTAAATTAGAAAAAAACTTTACGCCTTCAACAATTGACAATTCTGTAACTTCATTAATATTTTTATCATTAATCTTTACTGCTAAAACTTCTTTAGATAAACGAGCCCCTTTACAAGTTGGACAAGTTTTGTCACTCATTAATGAATCTAATGATTTTCTTGCTCTTTCTGAAGAAGTTTCTACATAACGACGTTTAATATTACCCGAAATTCCTTCATAAGTAAATGTTTTATGAAACGAAATAGTTGCTGAAGTATAATCAAGTTGAACCGGTTTATCATAGCCATTCATTAAAATATCAACTTCTTCTTCACTTAATAACTTAAAGGGTTTATCCATATCTATTTTTAATTTTTGACAAACAGCTTCCACTTGCGAAAAGTAATAACTATCAATTGAAAATCCATTAATAGCTATTGCTCCTTCATTAATACTTAATTCAGTATTAGGAATAATAAGTTCTAGTGCTGGTTGTTTTAATTCTCCTAATCCAATACAAGTTGCACAAGCCCCAATCGGTGAATTAAAAGAAAATAAACGTGGTTCTAATTCTGGAATTGTAAAATCACATTTTGGACAAGCAAAAGCTGAAGAGTAAACTTCTTCATGTTCATCATATTTTACAAATACTCGATGATGTCCTAATTCTAAGGCATTTTCTATAGCTGTTAAAAGTCTAGCTGAATTTTCTTCTTTAATAATTAAACGATCAACAATAACATCAATAATATGCTTTTTATTTTTAGTTAAGTTAATATTTTCTATCTCATCTAGTAAATTAAAATTTTCATCATTAATAATTACTCTAGTATATCCATCTTTTAATAAACTTTCTAATACTTTATGGTGTGTTCCTTTTTCTCGATCAACAACTCTTGCTATTATTTGCGCTTTTTCATCAACTTTTTCTTGAATTATTTTGTCTGTTATAAATTTAGGGCTTTGTGATTTTATTTCTAAATTATGATTAGGACAATAAGGTTTACCAATACGAGCATATAATAAGCGTAAATAATCAAAAATTTCTGTTATCGTTCCAACTGTTGAGCGGGGATTATTTGATCCACTTTTTTGGTCAATCGAAATTGCTGGAGATAAACCTTCAATTGAATCAACTAATGGTTTTTCACTACCTCCTAAAAATTGTCGAGCATAAGAAGATAAACTCTCTACATATCTTCTTTTTCCTTCTGCATAAATTGTGTCAAATGCTAATGTTGATTTTCCACTTCCACTTGGACCAGTTATTACTACTAATTTATCTTTAGGGATTGTTAAGTCAATATTTTTTAAGTTATTTTCCTTAGCACCTTTTATTATAATTTCATTATTTTTCATTTTTCACCTTTACTTAAAAAAAGGCCCTAAAGGCCCTTTTGATCTCTTATATTGTTAAGTCAACTTGTTTTTTTTCTTCATCTATTCTTTTAATTTTTGCTTTTACTTCTGAACCTAAATCTAAATTATCAATTTCTTTAATAAAGTCTAAAGAATAATCATTTTTATGCAATAATGCTTTAACTCCTGGTGTTAATTCTAAAAACATTCCATAATGTTCAATTCTAATTATTTTTCCTTCTACTTCATCGTTCTCAGCAATTGTTTTTACATAATCTTCAAATGGATTTCCTTCTAATTCACGAGCATTAGCTACTACATCATATCCAAATTTTGTTTCTTCACATTCAATTATTTTTGCTTCTTTACCTATGATATAAGAAATATCACTTTCAGCATCAATAAATGAATGAGATAATAGTAGATAAGGAATAAATACTTTAAATCCTTCATAATCAAATTCAATACCTGCTCTATTTTTAACAAAATCTTTAATTGTAATAACTGAACCAATTGCTACTTTATCTAAATTATTTTTTAATTCTTCTTTCAATAATGGGATTCTTGTTAATTCTACTTTATACTTATCTTGTGGGAAAATTTCTTTTACCAT
>JBKDZV010000007.1:0-2644 GCA_047971455.1 Mycoplasmatales bacterium
CACACTGTGGTATTGCTGAAGAGGTTAAAAACATGTATCCTGGTTCAATTTGTGAATATACTTTGTTATCTTGATACCATGATATTCCTTCACTATTTATAAATGATAAAACAAAAATCATTAAAAACATCACAACCATTAATAAATAACTATATTTTAAATTGGATAAAATAATTTTCTTTTTAAATTTAGTTTTTAGTTTTAAAATTTTTTTACTTGGATTATATTCTTCTAAGTTAGCAATATTTTGTTCTTCCAAAGTCATAAAATTTCCATCAACTAATTCAATATTAGTGTGTACAAAGGGATAGTCAATTTCATCATGGCTGACAATAATAATTAATTTATTAGTTATTTTAGCTAATAATTCATTAACTATAATTACTGATTTTTTATCTAAGTTATTATAAGGTTCATCAATTAATAAAATTTCTGATTTTTTTAATATTCCCAATAGAAGTTTAACTTTTTGTTGTTCTCCTCCACTTAATTTTTTAACTTTTGTTTTAGTTAGCTTATTTAACTCCAATTTAGTTAATAATTCTTGATATTTTGTTTTATTATAATTAGGTATTAATAATTCCACATTATTTAAAATTGTTAAATTTTTAAACAACAGATTATTTTGTTGAACATAAGCTACTTTAGAATACAAAAAATTAGCACTTGTTATATTATGATAATTTTCTCCATTATAAATTAGCTCTCCACTATAATTATTATCTAATTTAGCTAATAAGTTTAATAGTGTTGTTTTACCTTCTCCATTATCTCCTGATAAAATATAAGTTGTATTTGTCTTTAACTTAAATGATACATTTTCATAAACTATATTCTTTTTATAACTTTTTTTTAAATTTTTAATCTCTAACATGTTTTTCCATCCTATTTTTTTATTAATTTAAAATTAATAAAAAAGGAATTGTAAAAATTCCTTTTTTTCTTTAATAAACATAACTAAACAATGTCCACCAACCATTTGAAATTCATGTGTGATAGTAGTAACCTTTAAAATCATTGCCACTATATCAATTTTTTTCTGACTCTAATTTAACCAATTCTCCATAAGTTTCATCCTTTTCAGAAGATATCTCTTGTAGAGTATATGTACCATTACGATTTTTAGAATAAAATTCGATTTTACTATTATTTTTTTGTCTTAAAGTATCTGAATTTCTTAAAAACAGATATACTTCCTTATAACGTCCATCATTTCATTTAATAAATATACTAGATTTGTTATAATAATCATCTGAACCAACTTCTCCATACAGTGATATTACTATAGCCATATAATTATAGCATATTCTAATCTTTCTTACATGTATTTATTTGTTTCTTGTCCAAAATGTCCTAATGCTTTCTTACTCTAACCAAGTGAAACATTATTACACTACCTTATATAAGAATCACCTCTTACATATTTTATATAATATTTCTACTTATAAAACTACCATAAAATACTTCAAATAAAATTTTAATTTTTAGATGTTTTTTCTTTTTTATCTTCTTGTTTTTCTTTATCTTGAATATTTATTTTATTTTCATTCAGTTTTTGAAAATTAGTTTTTTTTATCTTGAATATCCTTTTGATTATTAATAATTAACATAGTTCCTATTACTACTATTAGCAATAAAAAAACTCCTGATAGTATAAGATTTCTTTTTTATTGTAATATCTTCATAATAATCTCCTAAATAAATTTTTATTTAATCAATTATTATTGTAACATAGAATCTATTAAATACCCTGTACGATTTTATAATTTTCTATCTTTTTTAAACTTAAATATGTTTTTTAGGTATAATATACTTAACTTATGTAAAATTTATATTGAGAAAGGATACGATTATAATGTTTAATAAAAACTATTTAGCAGATTTTAAAATGAGATTTACATACAATTCTAATGCCATTGAAGGTAACACATTAACCTTACCAGAAACAGTATCTATAATAAAAGATGAATATATTCCTAGTGGAACAGGGAAAAAAGTTAGAGAGATTTTTGAAACTATTAATCATGCTTCTACTTTTGATTACATAATTGAAAATAATAACGCTATGATAGATTCTCATTTTATCAAGAATATCCATAATAAACTTATGGATAGATTGTTATATGATAAAGGAAGATTTAAAAGTAATGATAATTATATTTTAGGAGCTGATTTTGAAACCGCTCCTGCGTATAACATAGAAATAATAATGAAAAATTATTTTGATAATCTAAATTATCAATTAGACACTGGAGCTGAACTTTTCACAACTTTAGCAGAATCTCACATAACTTTTGAAAGGATTCATCCATTTTCAGATGGGAATGGAAGAGTTGGTAGACTTTTAATAAATAAAATTTTACTTTCATATGATATGGAACCCATCATTATTCAAAATGATAATAAATTAGAATATTATCAAATGTTAGCAACTCAGGATATAGAAAGTTTAGCTATTTTATTTGAAAAATTACATTTTCAAGAAGAAACTAGACATCAAACTTTTAAAAATAAAAAATCTAATCAAATTGATTACGAAAAATAAAAAATGGTTTATTCTTTTAGATAACCATTTTTTTATCTTTTAAATTTTTGTCTAAACTTAATCCATTTAAGAACTCCATAATATGAGATGAATGAGTGG
>JBKDZV010000008.1:0-24661 GCA_047971455.1 Mycoplasmatales bacterium
TTCAGGGTCGGTTCGTTCGACTTGCATGTATCAGGCATGCCGCCAGCGTTCATCCTGAGCCAGGATCAAACTCTTAGCTTAAATTTTTGTTTCCGTTTTATTGTTTGTTTCTTCGTGATTTTTATTAAAATCAACGGGTACATATCTATTTAGTTTTCAAAACACTTCTTCGTGTTCCTCACTTGAACACTCATTCATTGTACCATAACTAAGCAGTGCTGTCAACACTTTTTTATTTTTTTTCCATCTTTTTTTATTAATTCTTTAAAAAACCTAATGTTTAAGGGGAATTCAGTTTTAAATTTTTTTTGTTTTTTTTTTAAAATATAAAATCATCTAAACTTTTTTTATCAGTATTTATTCCCATCTCTTGTAAAAAAATTGAAGGCTGTTGTTCTTCATACTTAAAATCATAATTATAACTTAATAAAGTTAAACTTCTTTTTGCTCTAGTTATTCCAACATAAGCTAATCTTCGCTCCTCTTCCATTTCATCTTCATCATATAATGCTTGTTCTTTCGGAAATTTACCATTTATCATTCCAGTTAAAAAGACATTTTCAAATTCTAATCCTTTTACACCATGGATAGTTGATAAAATTACTTCTTCTTTTACTGTTTCTTCATTATTTTCAAAAACTGCTATCTCATTAATATAATCAACTAAATTATTTTCTAGTTCAATTTCTCCAATTAACCCTTCTTTTAATTCCTTAATATTTAACATCCGATCTGCAACTTTAAATTTATCATCTTGGGTTAATAAGTATTCTTCATATTTTAATTTTTCGATAAACATTTCAAATTCACTATCAAATTCAATTTTATCACTCAAATAAATAATATCTTTAAACTCTTCAATTAACTTAATAAATTCTTGTAACGTTTTACTTCCTACTTCTTTAATGCTTTCATATAATGAAAGCTTATTCTCTTGAGCATATGTTAGTAGTTTTTGTTCGGATTTTTCCCCTACTTTTCGTTTTGGCACATTAATTATTCTTAATAATGAAATATTATCATGAGGATTAATAAAGATTCTTAAATAGGCTAAGATGTCTTTAATTTCCATTCTTTGGTAAAATTTTATTCCTCCAAAAATTTTATAAGGAATTTTATTTTGAATAAATTTTTCTTCAATTTTTCTTGATTGATAATTATAACGATATAAAACAGCAAAGTCTGAATAACTTCCACCATAATCAACAATAGAATTTATTTCACGAACAATAGTATTGGCTTCATCAATATTAGTATTTACATTATAATAAGAAATATCCATGCCTTTTTTATTTTCTGTCCATAAATTTTTATCTATTCTTTTTTTATTATGTTCAATTAATTTATTAGCTGAATCTAAAATTTTTTGTGTTGAGCGATAATTTTGTTCTAATTTGACGATTTTAACATCTTGATAATCTTCATGGATTGTTAAAATATTTTCAATTGTTGCTCCTCGCCATGTATAAATTGATTGTTCTACATCACCGACAATAAATAAATTATTATCAATAGTTTTTAATTTTTTTAAAATTTCTCCTTGTAAAGCTGAAGTATCTTGAAACTCATCAACATGAAGAAATTTAAATAAGTTATTATACTTTTCTCTTACTTCTTTGATTTTTAATAAATCATAACAGGTTAATAATAAATCATCAAAATCCATAGCATTATTTTGTTGACAATACTCTTGATATTTTTGATAAATCTCTTTTTTATCAACATCTACATAACTCATTACATTTTTATAAGTTAGTGAAAAACTTTTGGCATATGAAATATTATATAAAACTTCTGGTACTTTAAATTGATCTTGTTTATTCATATCTTTAAGAATCTGCTTTAAAATTTTTTTCTTATCTTCATCATCAATGATTATCATATTTTGATCATAATATTTTAAATGTCTTAAGTTTTCTTTAATTATTTTTACGGCTAAAGCATGGAACGTCATAACAGTAGCCATATAAGCATGTGGACCAACTTTAGCTATTAGTCTTTCTTTCATTTCTTTTGCTGCTTTGTTGGTAAAGGTTATTGCTAAAATATTTTTAGGATTTACACCATTTTCAATCAACTTGTTTATCCGCTCAATTAAAACAGTAGTTTTACCACTTCCTGCTCCTGCTATAACAATAGTTACATTAGCTTTAGAGCTTATTGCTTCATATTGTTTATCATTATAATTCTCCAAAATTACTCCTTTTTACATTAAAACAATGTTACTTTTATTAGTTACAAAATCATATAAATAATACATATATAATATATCAAGTATAGTTATAACAATTCCTCCCAAATCATTATTATTTATTAGTAAAATATTCAATGATACTGGATAACCATATAAGATAATGTAAGCGTATATATTTTCCATATTCCATTTTCTTTTTGTTAAAATAAAATCATATAAAAATTCAAAACTAATAATACTAAAAAGTAATAAGTCTAAGTGATACTTTCTAATCTTAACTATTCTAAAAATATTGGCAATCGCTAATTCATAACCTGCTTGGAAAATGATTAGCATAAGTCCAACTAGAATAATACCAGTAACAATAGCTAACATTTGAAACATTCTTAACTTTTTAATATTTCCTGATGTATAAGTTTTTTTCTCTAGTAATAAATTTAATATTAAAAATGCTATTATAATAAATAATAAAGTTTTAATGTTTAATGTTATCATTAATATATTTAAAATATTCATCTTACTTCTCCTTTAACAATTTATTGACTCTACATTTAATTACTACTTCTAATTCATTAAAATTTCCACTTTTAATTTTAGTTTTAATTTTTCAATCATCTCTTCATAAGTTTCGGCTTCTAAACCTTTCAAATTAATATTAATTATCGGATATTTATTTAAGTATTTTTGATATTTCATACTATCTTTTACTTGCAATAATTTACAACCTTTAAATAATTCTTTAGTATCCAATTTGATATCAAAGAAATAACGAATCATTGATAAGTTTAAAGTTTTACTCAAAGCGTCGAGGTCGTGGTAAAAATAATATTTTTTTGCCATTGTCCAAAATTTCTTTAATCCATAAAGTTTTATCAATATATAAATATTTATTGTCTATAAAATTTTGATAATTTTCTATTCCAATTGGAATTTTCTTGTCCACTTTTCCTCCTTCTTAATATTAATTATTAATACTTTAATTATAACAAAAATATTCTATTTCTACTAAACTTACCTATTTTTTATGATTCTTTTAACTTATATATAACACAAAATACAAAAAATATCTCTAAGGTTATTATAACTAGAGATATTTTTTAATTAATTCGTATTAGCAATTTCGTAACTATCTTCTTCGTAAAAATCAATGTTTGCTTCAATCCACTCACGACGTGATTTAACATCTTCACCCATTAAAGTTACTATTTCTTTTTCACTCTCAACAATATCATCAATTGTTACTTTTAAGAACATTCGATGTTCAGGATCCATTGTTGTTTCCCATAATTGTTTAGCATCCATTTCACCTAAACCTTTATAACGTTGAACATAATATTTTTTCTTAAAAGTTTTAGTTAACGGTTCCAATTCATCTTCTTCCCAAGCATATTCTACTTTTTTATTATCCATAGTTGCTACTTTATATAATGGTGGTAAAGCAATATATACTCTACCTGCTTCAATTAAAGGACGCATATAACGGTAAAAAAAAGTTAACAATAAAATTTGAATATGTGCTCCATCTTGATCAGCATCAGTCATAATTACTACTTTTCCATATTTTAAATCTTCTATTTTAAACTCATGACCAATTCCTGCTCCTAAAATATTAACAATTGTTCCTAATTCTTCATTTTTTAAAATATCTTCTACACGAGCTTTTTCTGTATTAACTACTTTTCCTTTAAGTGGTAATATAGCTTGATTATAACGGTTCCTACCTTGTTTTGCACTTCCACCCGCACTATCTCCTTCGACTAAAAATAGTTCTTTTTCTTCTATTTTTTTAGTTTGAGCTGGAGTTAATTTACCACTCATAGCAATATCTTTTTTATTTTTAGCTTTATTTCTTGCTTCTTGTCGTGATTTTTTAGCAGCTTCTCGAGCCATTTTGGCACTCAGTGCTTTTTTAATTATTATTTCTAATTGCTTAATGTTTTGATCAAAATACAATTTTAATTTGTTATAAACTAACGTTTCAATGTACCCACGGGCCTCTGGTGTTCCTAACTTTGATTTTGTTTGTCCTTCAAATTGTAATAAATCTTCTCTAATTTTAATAGAAATAATTGCTACTAGACCTTCTCGAACATCAGTTCCTTCTAATTTTTTTTCTTTAGTTTTAATTAAACCATTATCTTTTGCTAAATCATTTAATATTTTTGTTAAGCCAATTTTAAAACCCACTTCATGAGTTCCACCATCTTTTGTTGAAACGTTATTTACAAATGATAACACTTCTTCATTATAAACATCACTATAAGTTAATCCTACTTCTACTGTCATCTTGTCATCAACTTCATCTTTAAAAGTTATTGGTTTAATAACTTCTTTTTTACCTTCAACTAGAAATTCTAAAAACGCTTGAATCCCTTCTTCATAAAAAAATTCATCTGCTTGATTTGTTCTTTCATCAAATAATTTCATTTTTAAACCGCTTATTAAAAAAGCAGATTCTCGTAGTCTTTTAGCTATTTGTTTATATGAATATGTAGTTTCAGAAAAAATATTACTATCTGGATAAAAGTGAACTGTTGTTCCTGTTCCTTTAATTGCTTTTATTTGTTCTAAAGAACTTACTTCTGAACCGTTATTTAAAAAAGTTTGTTGCCATAAATAACCGTCTTTTTTTATTTGAACCTCTAATTTAGTACTTAAGGCATTTACTACTGATGAACCTACACCATGTAATCCACCTGATGTTTTATAACCACCATCACCAAATTTTCCCCCAGCATGTAAAGTTGTAAAAATAACTTCTGGAGTTGATTTACCAGTTTCATGTACATCAACTGGTATTCCTCTTCCATTATCTATAACTGATATTGAATTGTCTTGGTGAATAATTACTGATATTTCTTTACCATATCCATTTAAAGCTTCATCAATGGCATTATCAACAATTTCCCATACTAAATGATGTAATCCCCGACCATCAGTTGATCCAATGTACATTCCTGGTCGTTTAACTACTGCTTCTAACCCTTTTAATACTTTAATACTGCTTCCATCATATTGTGCCATCTTACTCCAATCTATCTTTTGTAATTTTAACATAATTTAGAGAAATATAAAGCATTTTATTTAAATTCTAAGTATATATAGAGTATCTGTCAAAAAATCTAGAAAAATATTCAATTTAAGACACTAATAAAAAACAAGTAAAACTTATCATAAAAATTTACTGTATACAAAACTATTAAAATAATTGTACTTTATAAAAAAGTAAGTTAAATACTAAAAAAATGATTCGGTTGTTTATACTAAATCAATTTTCTTTTAAAGTCATATTAAACTTATTATTGACTTTTAAATATAAATATTAATGCTAAAGCATTTAATATAGCAAAATTTACAAATGCTACTAATCCAAATACTGAAGTATCTAGTAATGATTCTTCTTAATCTGTATTATCAGAATCTATTGTATTTTCTCCATTGTCTGAATCTAATGGATCATTCATCTTCTTTATCTTTTATTCCATCTCTATCTGTATCTACCTCTATTTCTAATGTTATTGGTTGAGTTATTGTTTCTCCATTTACTGCTAAAATTGTATATCCGAATTCTTTGTCTCAGGTCCTTGGGTATCCATTTCTGTTCCTACAAAGGAAATAGTTATTGTATCATTAGAATATTTTGACAAAATTAAAGTGAATTTATCTTTTAAACTTGATTCATCTTCATTTATTGCTTCCACTTCAAGTTATCTATTGACAGCCGTATACTGCAAATCAATACTAATATTAGGTTATACACCAGTATTTGTAATTTGTATACCATTCGTATTTTCATATTCTCTTACTGCATTACTATCATTTTCAATTGTTCCATAGTTTAATCCAAAATCAAAATAGTTTATATTACTATTAAAACTAAACCTATGTAAGTACTATTTGTATTTCCAAATACTCTAGATGTAACAAATAAATTTTCTGGTACATAACCTATATTAGAAACATCAGAAAGTAGTATTGAAACTCCTGATTTATTTTCTACACCATTTGTTTTAATTATGTAATTAATATTAAAATCTTTTGTAGTATCAATTAAATGTTGATATACACCTACTCCTCCATTTCTCTCTCCAGTTGCGATTCTTTTGTGAATTAGCAAAATTTTCAAATCCATTTTCACTTATTTCTTATTCTTCTTTTATATCAATTTTTAGATTTTGAACTTTTTGAGCATTTAAAACTGGCAAACTAATTGTCTGTCCCAATATAATTCCTGCCATTGCTACCAACATTAACTTTTTCATATTTATTCATTCTCCTATCATTATTATAACTTCTGTAATCTACCCTAAAAAAATTCCAATGTAAAATCTAGTAAATAAGCACTTTTCTAGAAGATGTGTTATTTTTTTGAAATTTTTTCTTGTTTATTTGTTTAATTTTATAATTAAAATCACCAATATATATGAAAAAAATTAATATCATTATTGTGATATTAATTTTTTTATACAATTATTATATTACTAATAAGAAAACTTTAAAATATTTAAATTTAACATATTAACTTTACACTAAATAACTCACTTTATCCTCTCTACCCTTAGTTTAATTTATACTACTACATATGTTTAACAATTTTAAATTATATAGAATTAATTAATACTTTTAATTTCCAATCTCTGTATTCTTTTTTATCCTCTTATTATTTAGAATTCACGAAAATTAAATTAAAGATAAACTAAACTACTACTTTTTAATTATAATTTTATATATCATATTAATTCAATTTTTGCTTTTCAAAGCCTTAATTTTTTTTTCCAAAATATTCTTGGATATTACTTATTATATTTTTACTTAAGTTCAATTCTTCAAATTCTTTAACTGTAGCTTTTTTTATATTTTCTACGTATTCAAAATGTTCCATTAACATTTTCTTTCTTTTGGGTCCTATGCCTTCAATATTATCTAATTCACTTTGAAATAAAGATTTAACTTTTACTTGTCGATGAAAGTCTATTGCATAGCGGTGAACTTCTTCTTGTAATTCATATAAAAATTTATATAATTCACTTTTACGATCCATTATTCTTTCTTCTAAGTTTTTGTTTACTATTCCTTTGGTTGTATGTTTATCATCTTTAGATAATCCAATTAATTTTATTTTATTTTCTAACCCATAATATTGTAATACTTCTTTGGCACTACTGACTTGTCCTTTTCCACCATCAATTATTAATAGATTTGGTAAATTATTTATCTCTATTCCTTTTTTAAACCTTCTTGTTAATACTTCTCTAATTGATCCATAATCATCTTTTAAATTATTTATATCTTTAATTTTGTATTTACGATATGCTTTTTTGTCTTTTTTACCATTAGTGTATACTATCATTCCTGCAACTTGAGCATCTCCTCCGATATGAGAAATATCAAACATTTCAATTCGTTTTAAATTATCTTTTGTTAGCTGTTGTAGTTCTTTATAACCATCTTTATCTTTGGTAAAAAATTCTTTGGTTATTTTACCTATATTATTCTTATAATATTCTCGGGCATTTTCCATAGCTATATTGTTTAAATTTTCTTGTTTTTTCATATTTAAATGTTGTTTATCTATTAACAATAAATTCTCCATAATATTCATTACTTCAGTATCTGTTGTATGATAATATTGTGGTTTAGTTTGATAATACTCATATAAATATGATGATAATTCTTCAAAAGTAGATTTATAGTAAGGAATTAATGAACGATGAATATTAATTAATTTTCCTTGGTCAATTTTTAAGATAACCAAGGAAATGAAATTATCATCTTTATAATAGTCTAAATAGTCCAATGAAATATCTTTTGTAAATTGTACTGTTTGCTCAACACTTAAATTTTCTAGTAAATTTAGAATTTCTTTATATTCTTGAGCCTTTTCAAAACGCATTTCTTCAGCTAGTTGGTACATTTCTTGGGAAATTTCTTTAATTAACTTTTTAGAATTATTTTTTAAATAATCATCAACCTGCTTAACATATCCTTGAATTTCTTCAGCTGGAATATTTTCTCTAGCACATGGTCCATAACATTGTCCAAGATGATAATAAATACATGGTTCTTTTTGATATAAACTACATTTTCTTAATGGAACTTTTTTATTTAAATAATCAATTAACTTATTAACTAATGTTCCTGAAGGATAAGGTCCATAATATGTCCCAGGTAAATTTCTAATACGAACTTTTTTTAATATTGGATGTTCTTCCTTGGTTAAATATATATAAGGATATGTTTTATCATCTTTTAGAACAATATTATAAAATGGGTTATGTTTTTTAATTAAATTATTTTCCAAGATTAATGCTTCTTTTTCATTATTCGTAATATAATAATCAAATCTTTGGATTTTACTAACTAAATGCTGGGTCTTAGTATTATTAGCACGATTAAAATAGGATGCCATTCGTTTTTTTAAATCTTTAGCTTTACCGATATAAATTATAATATCATTTTCATCATAGTATATATAACATCCAGGTAAATGAGGAACTTCTTGTCTAATTTTTTCTAAATGGTTCATTACAAAAGAATAAGATAACTTTCGTTATCTTATTTTCCTATCCAAGTTTGTAAATCTTCTTTAGTTGTTAAGCCTATTTTTTGATCAATTAATTTACCTTCTTTAAATAATAACATTGTAGGCATTGACATTACATCATATTCACTTGCTATTTCTTGATATTCATCTACATCTACTTTTACTACTTTTAAGTCCTCAATTTCTTTTGCTAATTCATCTAATATTGGTTCCAACATTTTGCATGGACCACACCAATCGGCATAAAAATCTACAATTACTAATTTATCATTAATATCTGTTGAAAAACTTCCATTATTTGCATATACTATTCCCATCTTTCCTCCTATTTTTGCTTTATTATTATACTCTATTAATTCTATTATTTAAAGTATAATGCTTAAATTTTTTATTTTATTTGGGCAGTTAATTCATCATCAATTGTAATTACTTTAACACCATTTTTTGTTTCTGTTGTTAAAAGCATCCCTTGAGATATTTCACCTCTTATTTTACGAGATTCTAAATTACTTACGATTAAAACTTTTTTGTTTATTAAATCCTCTGCTTGGTAATGTTTTACTAAACTAGATACTATTTGTCTTGTTTCTTCATCTGTTTGAACTTGTAATATGTATAAGTTATCAGCTTTTGGATGCTTTATACAAGATATTATTTGAACTACTTTAAATTGTATCTTTGTAAATTCATCAAATGTTATATTTTTAATTCCTATATTCTCATTTAATTTTTCTTTACTTTTTATTACATCATTTTTCATTTTATTAGCTATTTTTTGAATTTCCTCTTCTTTATCTAATCTGTTATAAATTATTTGTGGTTTATTATTTACCACATATTTACTATTCCCTAATTTATCTACTTCAATTATATCCTGATATTCAATACCTAAATTATTCAATATTTCTTTTGCTGTTTTAGGCATGAATGGCTCTAACATATAGCTTATTTTTTCTAAAGAGTTTACTAAGGTCCATAAAATTTTATTTAATGGTTCTTTATTTTCCTCTATATTTTGACCTAATACCCATGGCTGTTCCAAGTCAACCATTTTATTAGTGTATGAAATAAATTTCCATAAATTTTCTAATGCTTTAGAATAATTTAAACATTCTAAGTTTTCTTCATAACCTCTTAAACATTCATTAAATAATTCAGCATTTTGTAAATAATTTAGATTGCTATAACTATTGTTTGTAATCATACCTGAACAATATTTATTAATCATAGTTACAGTCCTATTAACTAGATTACTTAAATCATTAACCAAATCATTATTTATTCTATTGATAAAAGATGTTGGAGTAAATTGTCCATCAGCCCCAAATGGAACCTCACGCATTAGATAATAACGTAATGGATCTTCGCCGTAATTATTAATTAAAAAATCAGGATAAATGACATTTCCTTTCGATTTTGACATTTTATCATTTTCCATTAACAACCATCCATGTGCAAATAATTTTTTAGGCATTGGTAAATCTAAAGCCATTAAAATCATTGGCCAATAAATTGCATGAAATCTAACAATTTCCTTTCCTAACAATTGAACATCAGCTGGCCAAAATTTTTCAAAATTTTGTGTATCTTCTTTACCATATCCTAAAGCAGTTATATAATTAGTCAAAGCATCTATCCAAACATAAATAACATGTTTATTATTTTCTTTCACGGGTATTCCCCACTTGAAAGAAGTTCTTGAAACAGCTAAATCTGCTAAACCTGGTTTAATAAAATTATTAACAAGTTCTTTTAAACGACTATTAGGTTCTAACCAATCAGGATTATTCTCATAAAACTCTATTAACTGATCAACATATTTAGAACATTTAAAAAAATAAGATTCTTCTTTTATTTTTTCTAATTTTTTTCCACAATCTGGACAAATATTATCTAAAGCTTGAGTCGGCGTATAATATGCTTCATCACTTTTGCAATATAATCCTTCATACTCATCTAAATATATATCTCCATTTTCTAACAATTTAGAAAATATTTTTTGAACCACTATTTTATGATCTTCATCAGTAGTTCTAATAAATTTATCATATTGAATATTTAATGATGACCAAGTTTTTTTAATTTCATCTACAATATCATCAATATATTTTTTAGGTTCCACTCCATTATCTTTAGCGGCACTTTCTAATTTTTGGCCATGTTCATCAGTTCCAGTTAGGTAAAATACTTCATATCCTCTTTGTTTTTTATAACGAGCTAAAACATCTCCAGCTATTGTTGTATAGGCATGTCCAATATGAAGTTTAGCTGATGGATAATATATTGGAGTTGTTATATAAAATTTTTTCATTTTGCTCCTTTAGTTTTTTTTACTTTCTAATTAAATAGTTCCTCAATAAAATAACTAATTGACAATAATATTTTTTGTCCGGCATTAGCTACTTTAATATCTTGTTTAGCAATTAAGTCAATGTATACCTTATTTTCATCTCCATACACTGATTGTACTGCTGGTATCTCTCCGGATTCTTGCTGTTCTTCTGTTAATTCAGGGACAGTAAAACATAAAGTTTTTACAACTTCTCCTTGTGGAATATCTTTGATTAGTAAATTATCTTTATTAAAATATGATGTATTGTAAGTTTCACTTACTAAACTAAATGATATATTTTCAGTTTTTAAAATTTCAATATTTGTTTTAGGATATAATTTAATACTTCCTACTGTATCTCCCTTTAAGTTTATACTTGTTACATTTTCCTCTTTGTTAACTAAGGTTGCTAATAATTGCTCATCAATCCATTCATACATTGTTTGAGTTTCTATATAACGATTATAAGAATAATCTATGTTAGGTACATCTAAGCTTACTGTTATATAATTTCTATCTTTAGTCTCATAGTAAGTCATTAAACATTCTCCTGCTTCATTAGTTGTTCCTGTTTTCAGTCCTTGAACTCCTTCTGTTTCATAAGACATTCCAGGTAGTAATTGATTGTAAGTATAGTATTCATATCCTTGATATGTTATTGATGTTTTTGATGTAATATCTAATATTTGAGGATAATCCTTAATTAAATTATAAGCCAAAATTCCCATATCTCTAGCAGAGGATTTATTATAATCATTAGCTGTAGTTCCTTTTATTTTATATTCTCCATAATCTTCCATGGTTAGTCCACTAACATTATAAAAAATAGTATTATCCATTCCTAATTCTTTAGCTTTAGCATTCATTTTATCTACATGTTTAGCTTCACTACCGCTAACATATTCACTTAAGGCAATTATCGCTCCATTATCTGAATAAACTAAGCTTAAATCAATTAAGTCTGCTACTGTTTCTTGTTGTCCAGTATTATAATATACTCCTGAGATACTTGGATTAACATTATGTAAATTAGCAACTTTTTCAGAGATTGTCACCTCTTGAGTTTGTTTTATATTTTGTTTAGCTATTTCATCATACACAACATACATACTCATTAATTTTGTTAGTGAAGCAATTCCACGTTGCTCATCTATATTATCAGCTATATAAATTATTCCACTATCAGCATCCATTAATAGATTTTCTTCTCCATATAGAAGTGGATAAGTGTAAGCTTTAAAGGGACTTACTATACTAAAAAGTAATATTCCTAATAAAATAAATATTTTGCCACTAAATGTTCCATGTGGAACATTTTTTTTATTCTTCTTCATCTGTGCTCTTTTCAATAACTTCAAAAGTTGTAACTTTATCATCAGCAGACATTTTCATTATTCTAACACCTTGAGTATTTCGCCCCATTGATCTTAAAGTACTTAAAGATACTCTAATTGATTGACCTTTTTGTGATAAGATAATTAAATCATTATTAGTAACATCTTCTGTTTTTACAGTTGCTATTCCAATTACTGAACCAGTTTTTTCTGATACTTTTAAATTTCTTGTTCCTTTACCTCCTCTAGATTGAGTACGATATTCTGTTCCTAAAGTCATTTTACCATATCCATTTTCTGTTAACGTTATTACTACATTTTCATCATTTAAAATATCACTTCCAATTAGTGTATCATTTTCTTCTTTAAATCGAACTGCTGTTACTCCTCGAGCTGTTCGCCCCATTTTTCTAAATTGACTTATTTGTGTTTTTAATCCTATTCCACTTTTAGTAGCAAAAAATAAAATATCATTATCTTGTACTTTTTCAACTTTTATTACAGTATCTTCTTCATTTAAGCTTATAGCTTTTTTACCATTTTTGTTTATTCTTTTATATTCTGTTATATTAGTCTTTTTACCTTTTCCTTTTTGAGTAGTAAAAAATAAATATTCATTATCTAAATATTCTTTTAAGGTTACAATTGATGTTATTACATCATTTTTTTCTATATCAATTAAATTTATTAACGGAAGTCCTTTAGCACTTTTGGACTGATATTCTGGTATTTTATACGCTCTTGTTTTAAATACTTTTCCACTATTGGTAAAGAATAATAAATCAGCATGCGTTGAAGTAAATAAAATATTATTAATTTCATCATCGGCATTTAATGTTATCCCTCGAGAACCTTTACCACCACGATTTTGTGTTTTAAATTCTTCGATTGATATTCTTTTGATATATCCATCTTTTGTTAAAGTTATTAGTACATCTTTTTCTTCAATTAGAGATTCTAAATCATCATTAATATCAATATAATTTGTTAGTATTTCACTTCTTCTTGGTGTAGAATATTTCTCTTTAATTTCAGTTAATTCTTCTTTTATAATATTATTTATTTTTTCTGGTGATGATAATATACCTTCTAATTCTCCAATTAAAATTAATAATTCATTTAATTCTGAAACAATTTTTTCAATTTCTAAACCAGTTAATTTTTGTAAACGCATTTCTAAAATTGCTTTAGTTTGTTCATCTGAAAATTCGAATCTTTCTTTTAAATGATTTCTCGCTTCTTCTGTTGTATTACTTCCTCTAATTATTTTAATAACTTCATCAATATTATCTACAGCTATTTTTAAAGCTTCTAAAATATGAGCTCTTCTTTGGGCTTTTTCTAAATCAAATTTAGTTCTTCTAATTATCACTTCTTTTTGGTGCTCTAAATAATTACTTAATATCTCTTTTAAATTCAGTACTTGTGGCTGTCCATTAACAAGTGCTAACATATTAATTGAAAAACTAGTTTCAAGTTGAGTATGTTTAAATAAATTATTAACTATCACTTCAGGTGTTACATCACGTCGTAAATCAATTACCACTCTAATACCATCTTTATCTGACTCATCACGTATATCAGATATTCCATCGATAACTTTATTACGAACATTATCGGCTATTCTTTCTAATAATAATGACTTATTAACTTGATATGGAATCTCATTAAAAATTATTGAAAATTTATTATTTTTTGTTTCTACAATTTCATATTTTGATCTAACTTTAATAGAACCATTTCCACTAGTATAAGCTTTAATTATTCCACTATTTCCTAAAATTTGAGCTCCTAAAGGAAAATCCGGACCTTTGATATACATCATTAATTCTTCGATTGTTGTTTCTTCATTTTCTAAAAGTACAATAGCTCCATCAATTACTTCTCCTAAATTATGAGGGGGAATATTAGTTGCCATTCCTACAGCTATTCCACTTGCCCCATTCACTAAAATATTAGGAAATTTTGCTGGTAAAACTACAGGTTCTAGTTCACTTCCATCATAGTTTTCAGTATAATCGATTGTTTTTTTATTAATATCTCGTAATAATTCCATAGCAGGTCTAGACATTCGTGCTTCTGTATAACGCATAGCAGCTGCTCCATCTCCATCTATTGATCCAAAATTACCATGTCCATCTACTAATTCTAAACGATAAGAAAAATCTTGTGCCATTCTTACCATTGCTTCATATACCGAACTATCCCCATGTGGATGGTATTTACCAATAACATCTCCTACTATACGAGCAGATTTTTTGTATGGTTTATCAGCGGTATTATTTAAATCATTCATCGCATATAAAATTCTACGATGTACTGGCTTCAATCCATCACGTACATCAGGTAAAGCCCGAGATACAATAACACTCATAGCATAATCTAAAAATGAATTTTCCATTTCTGATGTAATATTTTTATTTATAATATTGTCACTCATTTGATTTCTCCTTTATATGTTCCACATGGAACACTACTTCCTATTTAACTATTTAATTTAATAATTCGTGTACATCCTGTTATATACTATTAATTTGATATATTTTTTTCCCCTTCTTTATATTTTTTTAGAATTTTTTGTTCTTCTAATATATTTAAATTTCTTAAAATTGTTGTTTCCAAAATGCTTAATGAAGTTATTAATTCATTTTTTTAAATATTTGGATACTATTATTGAAAAATCTAACAAACAATATTATAAAATAATTTAAATCACCTCTATTAAACAAATCTTCTGTTTCTTCAAAAATCTTATAACATATATCCCATTATTTTCTATCTTATTAGTATAATCAATTTCATCTTTAATTAATCATTAAACTTTAAAACTGACATCTTTAAATTTGATATATCTTCAATTAACCAAGGAGTATAATTAAAATATAATTGATGTTCTTTTTTATCCTTTGTTTGAATACTAAAAGGTAAATTAAAAGATGTTCCCCTTCTTCTTTTATACTCTTATTCCAATTGATTATCATCCCTTTGGAACTTATTATAAAACTGCTTTAAAGATTCCAATTAACTCCTTTCTGTCAATATTAATTCGTCATTCTCATCATTTTACACTGTAAATAGCGAATTCCATATTATAAAACGCCATTTACTTTTAATTATTCAATTTTTAACACTTTAAATTTAAATATCAACATTAGCGTATTTAGCATTTGCTTGAATAAATACTTTTCTTGGTGCTGTTTCATCTCCCATTAGAGTTTCAAAAACTTGTTCTGCTCTTTGAGCATCTTCAATGTTTATTTTCAATAACACTCTTGACTCAGGATCCATAGTAGTTTCCCATAATTGTTCCGGATTCATTTCACCTAAACCTTTATATCTTTGAATAGTATAACGAGCTTCTCCTAACTGATTAAGATAGTCATCTTTTGCCTCATCAGTATAAAAGTAGTCCATCTTTTTACCTTGTTGTATTTTGTATAACGGTGGTTGAGCAATATATATATTTCCATTTTCAATTAAAGGACGCATATAACGGTAAAAGAATGTCAATATTAAGGTTCTAATATGAGCACCATCAACATCAGCATCAGTCATTATTACAATTTTATTATATCTTAATTTTTCAATATCAAAATCCTGTCCGAATCTTGTTCCTAATGCTTGACCCATAGCCATTATTTCATTATTTTGAAAAATTTTATTAATATTTGCTTTTTGAACATTTATTACTTTACCTCGTAATGGTAAAATAGCTTGATAATGTCTATCTCTTCCTTGTTTAGCACTACCTCCAGCACTATCCCCTTCGACAATATATATTTCACAAATATCCGCATCTTTTGATGAACAATCTGCTAGTTTACCTGGTAATGAAGTAGAATCAAATACAGTTTTCTTTCTAGTTAGTTCTCGAGCTTTTTTAGCTGCAGTTCTAGCACGAGCTGCCATTAAACCTTTTTCAATTATCATTTTCGCTTCTTTAGGGTTTTCTATTAAAAATCTTTCTAAATTGTTTTTTAAAACTTCTCCTACTGCTCCACGAGCATCAGAATTACCTAATTTTGTTTTAGTTTGTCCTTCGAATTGTGGATGAGTATGTTTAATAGATACAATTGCAACTAATCCTTCACGAACATCTTCTCCTAATAATGATTCATCTTTTAATAAGTTGTTCTTCTTAGCATAATTATTTAATACTCTAGTTAAAGTTGAACGAAATCCTTCTTCATGTGTTCCACCTTCATGCGTTTTAATATTATTTACATATGACATTAAATTAGTAGCATAAGTCGTATTGTATTGAAAAGCAATATCTACAAGTATTTCAGTCTTTTCTCCCTCACAATGAATAACTTGCTCTCCTATCACTTCTTTATTTTTATTTAAATCTGTTATATATTCTGATATTCCACCTTCATAATAATAATCTTCTTTCTTATTATCTCGTTTGTCTAAGATAGATATTTTAATTCCACGATTTAAATATGCCAACTCTTTTAAACGAAAAGATAATATAGAAAAATCATATTCTGTAGTTTCTTCAAAAATTGTAGGATCAGGCAAAAAAGTTACTTCTGTTCCTGTTTGTTCTGTTTGACCAATAACTTTAACGTCTTCTATAATCTCACCTTTTGAATACTTTTGATAATAAATTTTATTATCACGATATACTTTAACCTCCGTTAATTCACTAAGGGCATTTACTACACTAGCTCCTACTCCATGTAATCCACCTGATACTTTATAACCACCACCACCAAATTTTCCTCCAGCGTGAAGTACAGTCATAATTGTTTCTAAGGCAGATTTTCCTGTCTTTTCATGTACATCAACAGGTATTCCTCTTCCATTATCTATTACCGTTATTGAATTGTTAGCATTTATTATAACATCGATGGTGTCAGCATATCCTGCTAAAGCTTCATCAATTGAATTATCTACAATTTCCCAGACTAAATGATGTAATCCCTTTTTGGAAGTTGCACCAATATACATTCCCGGTCTTTTTCTTACAGCTTCTAGTCCTTCCAATACATCAATATTTGAAGCATCATAATTTTGGTTATCTTTCATTTGTATCTCCCTTACAAAAAAAAGCCTTTAACAGGCTTCTTTGTTAAGTATATTATACCATTTTTTAAGCATTAAAAGTAAAAAAGTGATTTAGTCGTTTAAACTAAATCACTTTTATTTTGAAATAATATTAAAATTTATTATTACGTTTAAATACTAACATTAATGCTAAAGCATTTAATATAACAAAGTTTACAACTGCTACTAATCCAAATACTGAAGTATTTGTTAATGATTCTTCTAGATGTTATACTATTTAACTAGGTAAATAAAAAAACAAAAAAAGGAATAATCTATATAATATAATTAACAAAAAAGTATATACAAAAAGTTATTCCTAAAAATATTATAACTCTAAAAATAAAAAGTTAGAGAATATCTCTAACTTTTATCTTTTATATCTTAAAATTTTTTTTAATATATTCTTCTACTTCGTCCGCTGTTGTTAAATTTAAAATTGTAGGAATATGTTCTTCAATATCCTTTTTCTTCAGTTCAGAAATTTGCATTCTCGATGCTAAAACTGCTGAAGCTGACATTGAAAATTCATGTAATCCTAACCCTAATAAAATAATTGTTGCAATCGGATCAGAAGCCATTTCTCCACACATTCCTGCCCATTTTCCTTCTTTTTGAGCAGCATCTACTACATTTTTAACCATTCTTAAAATTGCCGGATTATATGGTTGATATAAATATGAAATTTTATCACTCATTCGATCACAAGCCATTGTGTATTGAATTAGGTCATTTGTTCCAATTGAGAAAAAGTCAACTTCTTTCGCAAAAGTATCTGCCATCATTGCTGTTGAAGGAATTTCTACCATAATTCCAACTTCAATATTAGTATTAACTTCTTGACCTTCTGCTATTAATTTTTCTTTTTCTTCTTTTAAAATTGCTTTTGCAGCACGATACTCTTGTAAAGTTGCTATCATTGGAAACATAATTTTTAAGTTTCCGTAAATTGAAGCTCTTAATAAAGCTCGTAATTGAATACGAAAAATATCATCACGATCTAAACATAATCTTATCGCACGATATCCTAAAAATGGATTCATTTCTTCAGGAAATTTTAAATAAGGTAATTCTTTATCTCCACCTATATCTAAAGTTCGAACAACTACTGGTTTTTCTCCCATAGTTTTTAAAACCTTTTTATAAGCTTCATATTGTACTTCTTCTGAAGGCAATTCATTACTATCCATATATAAAAATTCAGTTCGATATAGTCCAACACCTTCAGCACCATTTGTTATTACTGCTTCTAAATCATTAGGTGTTCCAATATTAGCCACCAATTCAACTTGATGTCCATCTTTTGATAAAGATTCTTTATCTTTAAACTTTTTCATTATTTCTAATTCATCATTATATTTAGTTATTTTTGCTTTTGCCTTTGTCAATTCTTCTTCTGTTGGATTAACAATAATTACCCCATCAATTGCATCTAAAATAACTAAATCTCCATCATTAACATTTTCTAAAATTTCTCCTGTACCTACTATTGCTGGAATTTCCATACTACGAGCCATAATTGCGGCATGTGATGTTCTTCCCCCAATATTAGTTGCAAATCCTAATGTTAAATCTTTATTTAATTGAGAAGTCTCAGAAGGTGTTAAATCTTCTGCTATTATAATAACTTCTTCGGAAATAGTTGAAATTTCTGGTAATTTAATACCTAAAATATTGGCAATTAAGCGTTTTCTAACGTCTTTAATATCAGCTGCTCTTGCTTTAAAATATTCATTATCCATGTTTTCAAACATTTCAATCATTACATCAGTTTGTTTTTTAGTTGCCGTTGCAGCATCATTTAAATCTGTATTAATAGAACCTTCAATTTGAGTTTTCAAATCCGGATCTAATAACATTAATTTATGAGCTTCAAATACTTCTAATTCTTCTTCTGATAATTTTGCTGAAGCTATTTCTTTAATAACATCTAATTGCTTAATACTTTTTTCTAAACCATTATTAAATTTGTTAATTTCTTCTTCTTTGTTAGTTATTTCTTGAGTATCAAAGTCTAAGTTTACTTCTTCTAATTTATAAACTTTAGCTATTTTAATACCTTTAGATGCTGCTATTCCTGTTATTTTTTTCATCTTTTACTTCCTTAAATTAGTTCTCTTTACCTATTTGAGAATCGATTATTACTTTAGTAATTCCATCAATTGCTTCTGTTTCACTATCATCTGCTACTTCTACTATGAAAGTTTGGTTTGTTCCAATTCCTAATGACATAACTCCCATGATAGATTTTAAATTTGCTTCTTTTTCATTTACAATAATTTTAATATCTGAAGCATATTTTGAAGCTTCATTTACTAATAATGTTGCAGGTCTTGCATGTAATCCTACGGGATCTGTTACTATAAATTCTTTTTTCATATTTTCTCCTAAATTATTTTTTTTGTAATTGTATACATATTACTATTATATCTAATTAATACACTAAAAGCAACTTTTATCAGTAATATTTTCCAGTTATTTTAAATACTATAAATTAGTTCTGTTAACAAGTTTATGGGCTTCTTCTTTTACTGATATTCCTTTATTTTCTACCGCTTCATTTGCTTGTTGAATTATTTCATTATTCAAACTATTATTAAATTTTTTTAAAATTTTTTCTAATTCTGGATGTTTTTGTAAACAATTACTAGATACAACTATTCCTGCATCATATTTTGGAAAAATATTTTGATCATCTTGTAAAATATTTAAATTTGTTGTTGTTAATTTAGCATCAGTAGTAAAACCTAATCCAACATCAATATCTTGAGCTTGTAAAGCAATATAAACCATAATTGGATCTAACTTTTTAGTTTTAACATTATTGGCAAATTGATAATTATCTTGTAAAAGATTATAACCATCACTGCGCTCATAAAAATAAGCTGGTGCTCCAAACTTAAAAGTATAGTTTTGTAAATCACTGTAAGTTGTAATATTATTTTTAGTACAAAATTCACTACATAATAAAGCATTTGAATTATCAAAACCTAAAGTAGTTATCCACTCTAATTGATATTCTGTTTGGTAGGCTTGTTTAATATAACTTATAATTGTTTCAGGAGTTTGTCCGGTATAGGTTTGTTTAAATATTTCTAAAAAAGAAACCGAAGAATACTCAACATACATATCAATATCATTGTTAATAATTGCACTATGGACAAAACTAGTAGTGTCCATTCCTGATTTTATTTCAACTTTTAAATCAGTATCTCGCTCTACAACTTCTTTAATCATATTAGCCACTATTTTTTGTTCTGTTAAATTTTTTGTCCCTATTATTATTGTATTTTCTGAAGTTTCCCACATATATATTATGAAAATTCCTAGTACTAGACTAAAAATTATGAAACATTGGTATAAAAATCTTATTTGCTCTTTACTCATGTTTATTTCCTAACTTAAATTTTACATCAGCCGGTAATAATTTTCGTTCAACGTAATTAAATAAAATATTAGTTAATATTGTTAATACTAATAAAGGAATTATCCCAAGCACTGTTAATTTAATATTTAACTGCTGTAAACCTAAGTAGATTAAATCTCCTAATCCTCCCGCACCTATCAACGTCGCCATTGTAGCAAGGGAAATTGTATAAATTGTTGTTAATCTTATGCCAGATATAATAAAAGGCATAATTAACGGTAATTCTATTTTAAAAAAAACTTTTTTAGCATCAATATTTAAGGATGTAATAATAATATCATATTCTGGATTAATACTTTTAAACCCTTGAATAACATTTAAAAAAATTGGTAACAAAGCATATAAAAACATTACAAAAATAGCTGTAGAAATTCCAATTCCCATTAAAGGTACTAAAATTGCAAACATTCCTAAAGTAGGAAAGGCTTGTAAAACTGATACTAAATTAATTATAAGATTTACATAAAATTGTTTTTTATAAATTATTATTCCTAAAGGAATAGCAATACTTGTCGCTAAAGTTACCGACATCAGAACAATGAAAATATGCTCTACTATTAAATTTATAAAATTATTCATCTAAATAGACCTTTCTTAAACGTTGTAATCGAGAAGCTGATATTAAATCAGTTATATACTGATTATCATTTTTTAAAATATTTAAAGCCTTATCATTAAAAACTATTTGACCAGCTGCTAAAATTAACAATTTATCCCCTAAATATAAAGCTTCATCTAAATCATGGGTGATAATTAAAATTAATAAATTATGATTTTTTCTTAATTTTTTTAATACTTCATAAATATCATCTTTTGTTTTAGTATCTAAAGCACTAAATGCTTCATCTAAAATTATCATTTTAGTTTTAGCAATTATTGCCCGCACTAGATCAATTCTTTGACGTTCTCCTCCTGATAATTCAAACGGATATTTATTTAAAAAACTACTATTTAAATTTACTTCGGCTAATACTTTAATTATTTCTTCTTCTGCTCCTTGATAGGTTAAATAAAGATTATCTTTAATCGTTAAATGATTAAATAATGTTCCTATTTGAGAAATATAAGTAAAATCTTTTTTTGTTAAATTTTGATTATTTAATAAAACTTCTCCACCATCTTTTTTAACAACACCAGTTAAAAGTTTAATTAATGTTGATTTACCTGCTCCACTTTTTCCAATTATTACAACAGTTTGATTATCTAATAGTTCAAAATTAAATTCTCCAATTTTTTTACCAGCATATATTTTATATAAACTTTTTATTTTTAGCATTTTTTCCCCTAATTTTTAAAAATACATTATAACATTTTTTCACTTATTAACTACTTTAAAACATACTTAATTTAATTAATTTTTCTTTGATTTGCTTGAATTTTATTAAATAATTTTTTAAACATCATGTAAATACTACTTTAAACAAAGTTTTCTTATTAAAATTTATTAGGGATATTTTCTTCTATTTAGTAACTCTTTTCCTTTAAAAATTACTTTTTTTATGTTAAAATTATAGTATGAAAAAATATGAATACATTTACAATGAAATTTTGAAACAAATAAGTGCCAATAAATTAAACATTGGTGAAAAAATTCCTTCTGAAAATGTACTTTCTAAAAAGTACAATATAAGTCGGGTTACTATTAGAAAATCTCTGGATTTACTTGAACAAAATGGATACATTAAAAAGAGCCAAGGAAAGGAATCTGTATTAATAAGTAATGAAGGACACAAAAAGATTGTCTTATTAGTTTTACATAATTTATTTAGATATATTTTTACTGATATTATTAAAAATATTGAAAAGATTTTACGAGAAAACGATATTGGATTATTTATTTCTTGTTCTTACAATGATCGACATATTGAAGAACAAATTTTGCAATATCATTCTCGAAATATTGTAGGAATTGTCATCGAACCAACCCAAACAAGTTTTATTAAAGAAGATGATAACATTAGTCCTGTTTATAACATTTTACAAGAAGTTCCTACAATTTGTCTTAACACAAAATTTCCAAAATTTGATTTACCTTATTTAATTTTGAATGACAAAAAAAATTCCAGTAATTTAACAAGAAAATTAATTGAAAAAAATAAAAAACGTTTTTTATTAGTCTTTAAAACTGATGATATTCAAGGCTTTGATCGTCTAAAGGGAATTACTAAAGTATTAAACACACATAAAATTCAAAATCATATTGTTGAATTTTCTACTGAAAATGAAAACACTGTTATTGATGAAATAATTCCAATTTATCAAGATTATCAACCTGATTGCATTATGTTTTATAATGATGAGTTTGCTTCAGAATTTTTATATAAACAAAAAATTAATTTTAACGAAGTGACTATTACTGGATTTGATGACAGTAATTTTTCAAATGGTGAACCGTTTAAATTTTTATCTCCATCCCATCCACAAGGAAAAATGGGAGAAGATGCTGCTTTAAACTTAATCAAATTAATAAATGGAAAAAAAGCAAAATCTATTATTTATGATTCAGTAATTAAAGAAAAAGAAGAACTATAAAATAGTTCTTCTTTTTTATAAACTTGTTAATTTGTATAATGTTTTTGACACATATTCTGTTACTAATTCTGTATCTCCAGGTCTTTTTTGAGTTTCCAAACAAATTGCACTATGATCATAATTCATCTCATTTTTTAAGTTATTTACTTCATCACCTACATAATTTCCAGCATACACTACAGCATAATCTTGATCTGTTTGAACTTCCAATTGTAGACTATCAGATTGTAATATTACATTACCAATTAGTTTAAATGGATGATCAATAAATTTTGAATATTTAAATTGTTCATGTCCTTGTTCATAAGCTTCTCTTATTACTCTTAGTTTATTAAAATCAAAAGCTGTATCTTTTACAGCTAAATCTCCAATAGAAATTAAATCTTCATTTAATTCACCGACATATTGAGCCGGAATTTGTAATTTATGATCTAATATTGATTTTTGATTATCTAGATTAAAGTAAGCATGATTTGTAAAATTAAAAATTGTTGGTTTATCAGAAGTTGCACTAATTTCTTGTTCTAAACCTTCATTAGTTAAAGTATAAATTATTTTAATATCAGCATTTCCAGGAAAATCTCCTTCTTTATCATGTAAAGTTAAAATTGCTTGATTAGCATTTACTTGAACTTCATAATATTTTATATCAAAACCATTACCATGTAAATTATGTTTATCATTAAAGTTTACTGGTAATTTCCAATCAGTAATTTGTGCATCTTTTATTCTTCCAGCACTACGACCAACAACTGCTCCAATATAGCTTCCATTATTTAAATAAGCTTCTTGTTCTTCAAAACTTAATACTACATTTTGACCTTGATAACTATATTCTATAATTACCGCTCCTAAGTTTAAAAATTTAACAACATAATCACCATTTGTAATTGTATATTCTTGAGTTTTATTAGTTGACATTTTACTCCTTTTTGATTAAACTTTTCTTTTACTTAACGTAAATTTTGTACTGCACTTCTTTCAATTTCTAATCCTTGTTTGTAACGTTCTATGAATTTTTCAAATCCTGCTACTTCTTTATGTCCAGCTTCAATTGTTACAACTGAAGTATCGCTAAAGATTTTTTCTGCTAAGAAATCTTCCAATTTATCATATCCTGATTCGTGGTAAGCTGATAAAATAGCAATTCCCCATGCTCCACCTTCTCCCGCTGTCGCCATAACAGAAATTGGTGATGATGTAGCTTGTGACATTACTCGTTGACCTACTTCTTCAGTTTTGAAAA
>JBKDZV010000009.1:0-16384 GCA_047971455.1 Mycoplasmatales bacterium
AGCATGCTAGTAAATGCTTTCTTATATTTAAGATATTTACTTTTAAAACTCTCTATTTGTTTCTCAATTAATTCAAATTTATCTAATATAAAAAGAATTCAAATGTCTGGTATTACCTCTTTTTTATCCTTGAGTAGAACCTTATTCATTACGTTTCTTGTTACATATACTGTACATATTCAAATATCACTGCTATTTTATTAATATTTCCATTATTACTTCTATAGTATGAATTATATTTTGAGAAGAATAATATTACTATAAACTTGATTCATAAAATTAACTACTTCAATAAACTTATCTTGTATTTTTCCTGGAGAAATCATAAAGTTAATAAAATTTCACTATTACTATCTATAAAACTTATACTATCTTTTTTCATTTTTATTTAAATATTTCTAATTTCTTCTGCTTAATATTACAATATGACAAGAGACCTCATTTCCGTAGCTTTTATTAGTTCTTAACAAAATTATATACTAAGTAGATCTCTTTTTCATTTTTTCTTTAATTTTATAGAAAATTTTTGCTAGCTTCAATATATTGTCTTCTTTTTTATTTTAAATATTTCAAAAAAATATCTTACATAAAATGTAAGATATTTTCTTATTATATCAAATTTGGAAGTATGTTTATTTTTTAAAATTAGCATAATATTATAATCTTTTGTAATATTCATATGTAAACAATTACATTTCAATTTTATCATAAATTATTTTCCTTGTAAAGGATTTTTAATATTTAGTTATTTTATCTATTAAAACAACACTATGTATACCATAAATATGGATATAATTGGACCTTTGAACATCATTTATTTTTAAAGATATTCCTCTTGCATTATGCTCAGAAATTATTCCAACTGTATCACAGTTGCTGTTAAAGAAATATTTTCTTTATTTTGTGTTATATTTGATATTATAGTTACACAATCACCTGGCATATACATCTTTAATATTAGTTTCTTATGATCATTAACTTTAATAACATCTTTTTGACCTATTTCTAGTCTGTATTTTCTAAAAACTTTGGATTAGCGTTAAACCTTATACTCATTAGACCAATATCAACTTCAAATTTTGCTTTATCAAAAATTATTTTTTTAATTTTTCTATTTTTCTTTGTAATTCTTTTATTACTTATTTTTCTTCAACTTTAATTATTTATTTATCATCTTGATAATTGTCCATAGTATATTTATACATAAGTTTCTGTATGATTTGTTTCAATAACTATTACTTTTCTATTATTCTATTTTTTATCTCATATCAAAATAAGAAAATTTTTCTGTAATAATGTAAAAAAATAATTAAGATATACATTATGTACTCTTAACTATTTTTTACTATTATTCTTCTGTTTCACTTTTTTCTTCCTTGAAATATGTTTCTTCAGTATTATCTAATAATAAAATATCCATATCAATCTCTTCTGTTTTAGCTTTTATTAAGCCATTTTCATCTAATACTAAATTCGTTGGTGTTGCTTTTATTCCACCTAACATATCAGATATTTTATTGCCTTCATCCCAAAATACAGGAAAATCATAACCTTTATCTTTAATAAATTGCTGTGTTTGTTCTTTATTTGTTGTTTTTGATCCATCTTTTGAAGTAAAGTCAACAAATACAACAGCTGCACCATAATTATCAGGTAATTCATCATAATACTCTTGTAGTTTATCATCTTGGCGTTCACAATCACTACACCAGTCAACTGCAAAAGATAAAACAAATTTATCTTTTCCTTGTATTAAATCATATAGATTTAATGTTTCATTATCAAATGTTGTTAATTCTAAATTAGGAATTTGATTTCCAGTTTCCATTCCTTTTGTTCTTTTATCTGATATTTCACAACCTTCTCCTTGACCACACACCTCATTAGTTTCTGCTAATGTCTCAACTTTTTGATGTGTTTCAAAGTATGTATATCCATTAAATCCTGCTAGTCCTAAAAATAGTAATAAAACTATTATAAAACTTACTTTTAATTTATTCATATTATCTCCTACTTAATTAATAATTATCATCTTTATTATCATATCATTTTTAATATTTATATTCAATTAAAACTTTAAAACAATAACAAAAAAAGTATAGCTATTATTATTTAATTTTTAGTTAATAAAATCATTTATTTTCTTTAATAAAATTATTTTCTTCTAAAGCATTAATAAAAGCATTAATCTTTTCTTCTACAATTAAAATTTTTTCTTTAAATTCTTCAGTATTTAATATTTTTGAATAGCTATCAAAATTTCCATCTTTTTTTAATTTTAAGTTTTTATAATTTTCAATATCTATTTTAGATACTATATCTTGCTCGGGATTAGTATAACCATATCGCTTAAAATTTAGTTCAAGTGGATCTTTTGTTATTTTAGGAACTATTTTATAACGATATGTCCCTGCAAAATTTACTTTAATAAATTTTTTTTGTAATAAAATGAAATAAATTAAATTCTGTAAATTTAGTCCTTCTTTTAATTTATTATCAGAAAAATCTAATTCTGGATTACCACTTTTATAATCAATAACCATAAAATTATTATTATCATCTTTTAATACTTTATCAATCTTACCAACGAAGTTATAACCTTTATACTTAAACTCAATATTTTCTTCTGTTTTATATATTTTGAATTTCTCTTGTTGTAATTGCTTTATTATTATATTAATCAAAATAACTAAATAACCATTCATTTTATTTATTAAATATTCTTTTTTACTTTTACTTATAGCAATTAAAAATCTATTATTTTCTTCTATAAATTTTTTACTGTATTTAATAATTAAGTCCATCAATTCTTTTTCATCGTATTCTTGAGGTGTATTCTCATTCACAAGATTATCTAATAACTGATGTAAATAAACACCTATATCAATTGCTAAACTATTTTTAGGATATTTTCTTAGTTCTAAAATTTCGTCAACAAAAAAATCTGAGTTATAATTATAATACTTCTCCAATAAAGTTGCCGAAATATTCTTAGTTTTTTTAAACTTTTCTAAATCCCAATTATTTATCTGTAATTGTATTTCTGTATTTATGTTTTTTTTTTGTTCAAAACTTAAATTTTTATCAAACATTGCATATATATTGTTGTTTATATTAAAATTTTCTTTTTTATTTCTTTCTTTTTTATAATGATAAACATCAATACTTGGAGAATATCTTTTTTTATTTTGTGCTATATTAACTCTTTCAATACTTATTAAATCTTCCGTAATTAATTTATTATATGTATATTGTTTTTTACCGATATATTTACTGTATGTTAAAATATAATTATCTTTTTCACTTATATATTTTAAAATATTTTTTATATCAAGTTCTAAATCATTATTATGAATCTTTGTTGTTTTTAAATTTAACTCTGCTTTTACACGATCACTTAAAAAACTAGTATCTTTTTGATATTTAATAAAATCTATATTGTTATAGCCTAAAATAAAGTTTTTCTTCTTATCATCATAGATAAAATCTTTAATAGCAAAGATTTTTAAGACTTTTTTATATTTAATTGGTGAAAATGTTTTTCTTTTTAATTCATTTATAAAAAATTCTTCAAAACCTTGCTCAGTAAAATTATCTGTATAATCATTTAAAATGTTTGAAACTTTTAATTTGTAATTATAATTTTTTATGATATTATCAATAGATTCAATTGCATTTATTAGGCCTTTATCCTTTATTTGCTTAATAAATTGCTGAATTTCTTCAATACTCGTTAACTTAAATGCAGAATTTAAATCAGTTGGAATTTTATAATAATTTGCTAACACTTTAAAAGTATTTTTATAATTATTTGGTAAATACACACGAATATCTTGTAAGCTATAATTATTTTCCAATAAATTTACTATTTCTTCAAATATATAACTTATTTCTTCTTCAATATCAGTAAACTCTTTAATATTTAATTTTGAATTGTTAGCTACCTCTTTTATTTTTACATATTCAAGATTAAGTTTTAAATAATCTAAATTAGATTCCAAAGAATAAATTTTTTGTTCCAAATTAAATTGTTTTAAATTTAAATCTTGTTGTTGTTTAAGCTTTACAACGAACTTATCAATTATTTGAATATTATTATTTTTAATTTGCTTATTATTATAATAACGATACTTTAAGTGTTCATATACTTCACTTGCTAGCATATAGTTTTTAGTTTCTTGATAAATTTTATATTTATAATTGTTGGATATTATAGGTAGTACCATATTTTCTAATTCTGCAATTGTCAATAATTTAAATGTTAATATTTTTTTTTCTGTAAAGCTTTTTTGTAAAATTAAATCTTTTGTTTTTTTATCTACAACTAAATAAGTATTTTTAAAATATCCATTTAGACTTGTAATTGATATTAATTGAATTGATTTATCAAGTTCTAGCATTGTAACCTCACAATTATTTAATTTGTGTTAAAAAAATTAAAAGGATTGATATTAAATTATTTAACATATGAATAGATAATCCCACCATAATATTTCTTGTGTATAAATAGGCCAAAGATATTCCAATAGCAAAACCACTATACATTAGTAGGTCTCTAACATAATTTATTAAAGTATCAGCTGCTATTGCATGTGCTGAAGCAAAGAAAAATCCAGAAAATATAGCTATGATAAGCATTATCAAAACTTGCTTAAGAACTAATTTTTTATTTTTACAATTAAAAAGCTCAGTTCCAGTCATTAAATTAAGTTTGAAACCTTTAATAATAACTTGTTCAATAAAAATATAACGATAAATAAATTCTTCAATAATTGGTCCAATAAAGATTAACACAATAATAAAAAATATTTTAGAACTTTGTAAAACTAAAGTGTTAATAATTTCTGATTGATTAGCTGCTTCTTGTTCTGTTGCTGGAATAAATGAAGCAATAATTGCTAGAAGATCATTTAAAAATACTACTATAATATAAAAGAAAAATATATAAAGTAAATATTTAAAAATATTTTTAAAAAACTTACTTAGTTGAGTATTAATACTTTTTTTATAAAATAGTAAATACATTGTTAAAAATATTCCCCCTTCAACTAGGGTAACTACAAAATAATAACTATCAATTGAAACCTTAAAAATACTACTTACATAAATAAATTCATTAATTATTCCCGATATCAAATTAGCGAATGTTAAAACAGGTACAAATGATAAAAAATTACCAAGTGAAAAGCTAACACTATTATAATCCTTTTTGACTAAAGTTAAGATATAAATTAAAATTACTATTGCTGGAATAGTTAAATTAATAAATAAATGAATGGTTAACTGATTATTTAGCGAATATACTATTTGTAAAATTTCATATATTCCTAAAAATATTATCATAAACCAAATAAAAAAAATTCTTTTATACATTTTACCTCTTTCCGTTAACATATTATAACATAAATAAAAAAATAAATAGACCTAATTAGGTCTATTTTTAAGAGAGTGTATAGTAATCACTTAATGTTGATTACTAATTATATAGTAATAAATATAACATTATTACATAGTGTATTATTTAAATTTGTGGTAATAAAAATATTAATTAACTAAAAAGTCAATTCGAATACTGTACTCAATATATTTTGTAGTATCAATATTCTTAAATATTATACCATTTTTTTTATCACAATTTATCTTTTTTTGCTTTTTTTCTTTTATTTAAAAAAAAACTATTTAATAATTTATAACTTTCTTCTTTTAAAATATTACTTTTGATCGTTGTATCATTAATATAATTTCGATAACTATATTCTTTATTATCATTACCTTTTAAAGCAACATAAATGTTTCTAATTCTACTTTGTTTAATTGCTCCATAACACATTAAACATGGATCCAATGTGATATATATATCACAACTATCTAATTTCCAAGTTTTTAATTTGTGTGCTGCTTCTTGGAGTGCTATAATCTCAGCATGGTTAGCAATATTATTAGTTTTTTCTCGAGTATTATAACCTCGTGAAATAATTTTATTATTTTTAACAATTACTGCTCCTACTGGTATCTCATTAGCAGTATAAGCTTTTTTTGCTTCTTTTAAGGCTTCTTTCATGAAATCTTCATATTTTTTTGTCATACTATCCTCTATTTACTAATTCTTAATTTATTAATATTTTGTTGCATATCTCCATCAAATAAATAAACTCCTGATACTACTACATCTATTGTAGTTTGTTTAATTTGTTTAATCGTATCTTGATTAATTCCACCATCAATATTAATTATAATATTTTTCCCATTTTCTAATTTTCTAATTTCTTTTACTTTGTCTAAAACTTCAGGTTTAAAACTTTGTCCACTTTTACCAGGTTCAACACTCATTAATAAAATATAATTAATCTTATTTAAATATTCTTTATAATCTTCTATTTTAGTATCTGGGTTAATTGCCAATCCTAAAGTAATATTTTTTTTTTGACATATATTTTTTAAATATACAAAATCTACATTTTGTAATATTTCTATATGAATTGTTATATAAGATATATTTAATTCACATAATTGTTCAACTAAATTTTGGGGATGTTTTACCATTAAATGGACATCCAAACTTTTATTAGTCATCTCACTTATTCTTTTTATTAAAGATAAACCAAAAGTTATATTTTGTACAAAATTCCCATCCATGACATCTAAATGTATCCATTCTACATCTGTATTGTTTATTCTTTGAATTTCCTGTTCTAAATTCATAAAATCTGCTGATAATATCGATGGGGCTATTTTCATTTTTCCTCCATTAATTTTAAATAATTTTTATATCTTATTGCTAAAACTTTCTTTTGCTCTAAGGCTTTTTTTACAGCACAATCAGGTTCATTTATATGATAGCAACTATTAAATTTACAGTCAATTGCTAACTTTTTAAAATCAATAAAACTATCTCGGATTTCTTCTTTTGATAAATTCAAATTTAACGCTGAAAAACCTGGTGTATCAATTAAGTAATTATTCTTAATTTTATAAAAGGTTGTTTCTCGAGTTGTATGTTTTCCCCTTCCTAATGCTTTAGAAATTTCTTGTGTTTTAATATTTAAATCAGTTGAGATACTGTTTAAAAAAGTGGATTTTCCTACTCCACTTTGTCCTGTTAAAACATACTTTTTATTGACTTCTAATTGCTCAAGTAAATTTTCAGGTGTTTTAATTTCCAAATTATATAAAAGTTGATAGCCTATATTTTGATAATAATTTAACTGTGGTAAGAGATTAGTAAATTGTTCTTCTGTAAGTAAATCTTTTTTCGTTAATAAAATAATACTTTTTAAATTATTATATTCCATTACCATCAACATTCTATCTAAAAGACCAAAATTCATTTTTGGATTAGTTAATGAAAATACTAAAATTGCATGATGAACATTGGCAATTTGAGGGCGAATTAATTGGCTTGAACGAGGCTTTATTTCTTTAATATAATTATTATCCAAATCAAATATTACATTATCTCCTGGTAAAATTTTTTGACCATTTTTTTTTAATTTTGTTGAACTTTTACATTCTAATATTTCATTTTCATATTCAATGTAAAAAGAACCAGCTATTGCTTTTATTACTAAACCTGTTTTGAAATTTTGCATATTCTCCTTTAACTTTTATTATCAGTTGTTGAAGTATCATCATCTTTAGCTGAAGTATCCGCAGTATCATCATCTTCTTTAGCACAAGTACCAGTAGAAATAGAAACTTTAATAACACTATCTTCTTCAACTTCTATATTTCGTTGAGGATCTTGTAAAAATATTTCACCTTTATCATAAGTATCATTACATTCAAAGGTTTTAGCAGAATTTAAATTATTATCCTCAATCCAAGTATCAAATTCATCTTCTGTTATCCCTAATAAATTAGCTACTTTAACTTGTTTAACACCTTGAGAAACAATTAACTTGATTGTATCTCCTTTAGCTACTTCTGAATCTGCTTCTGGTTCTTGTGATAAGATTAATCCTTTATCTTTTGGTGAATACTCTTGATATATTTCTACTTCTAGTCCTAAATCATTTAGTAATTTTTCGACATCATCTATATTTTGATTAATATAATTTTCAAGTTTTATTTTTTCTTGACCTTTGGAAATTACTAATTCAATCATTGTATCTTTCATTAATTCTTTACCTGCTTCTGGTTCAGTAGAAATTATTACATTATTCGCAACATCTTCACTAATTTCATAAGTTATAGTTATGTTATCACTATCAATACCTAAGTTTGTTAAAATACTTTGACTTTCTTCTAAAGTTTTATTTGATAAATCAGGCATGGTTAAATTATTTTCTTGTGAAAAAAAGTATAAATTTAAGGCTATTAAAAAAGTAATAAATGCTAAAATTACTGTAATTAAAGTTAAATATTTTTTTTTCTTTTTTTTATTTGATTCTTCTTTATTTATTTTTTTAATTTCTCCTAAGTTAGTAGTTGTTAATTCTTCATAATCAAAATCATCTTTAATATCTACTTTAACTTCATCAATTCGATTAATGTCAAATACGGTTTCTAAATCTTGAAGCATTTCAGTTGCTGTTTGGTATCTATTTTCTAATTTTTTAGCAGTGGCTTTTAATAAAACATTTTCTAAACTTTGTGGTATTTCTTCACGTTGATTTTTGACTGAAGGTAGTGGTTGATTTAATTGTTTCATAATAATAATTGTTGGTTTTTCACCAGTGAAAGGAGCGTGCCCTATTAACAATTCATATAATAAAATTCCAGTAGAATAAATATCTGTTTGATGCGTATTTTTACCTTTATTTAAAACTTCAGGTGCTACATATTGTGGCGTTCCCATTAATGATTGCGTTTTAGTCATATCATCTTCTAATATATCGGCTATTCCAAAATCTGTTATTTTTATTTCATTATTTACACTTAATAAAATATTTTGACTTTTAATATCTTTATGAACTACTCCTTTTTCATGAGCGTGCTCTAAGCCTTTTAAAATTTGCAAAATTATGTTTTGAGCTTCTTGAATTGCTATTTTATCACTTTTTATAATATAATCTTTTAAAGTCATAGCTTCTATATATTCTTGAGCTATGTAATGGACTCCTTCAAATTCATCTATTTCATAAATTTGAATAATATTATCATGATTTAATAAGGAAATAACTTTAGCTTCTTTTTTAAAATTCTTAATTTTTTTTTCAGTAATATCATCTTCTTTTAAAATTTTTAAAGAAACGTTAAGTTCGTTTATTAAATCATAAGCTAAATAAACTTTGGCAGTAGCCCCTTCTCCTATTTTTTCAATAATTTGATATTTACCATTTATTTTTTGCCCTTCTTTAATTGTCGCCATAATTTTACCTTTCTATGATAATAAATGTAATATTATCTTTCCCTTTATTATTTAATGCTGCATTTATTATTTTGTCAGCTTTAGTTCCTAAATCATTAACTGTCATTATAAAATCTTTTAGTTCTTCATCAGTTAATTCATCAGTTAATCCATCACTACACATTAAAAAATATCCACTATTTGGAACTTTCATTTCTAAAATATCTGCTTTTAATTTCTTGGATGTTCCTAAAGATTGAGCCAAAATATTTCGATATGGATGAGTGGCTAATTCTTCTTGTTTTATATGTCCTTGTTCATATAACATTTGCACCATTGTATGATCTTTTGTTAGTTGGCGATATTTATCAGATATTATTTTATTAAAATAATATATTCGACTATCACCAACATGACCAATAAATACAATATTACCAATAATAACCATCGCTGATAAGGTTGTTCCCATTTTTGAATATGCTTCATTTGTCAATGAATTACTATATATTACAGTATTAGCTTTTAAAATTGCTTCCTTTAAAAACTCTTTTGGTGAATTATAGTTAGCTTTTAAAAACTCTTCATTCAATACTTGGACTGCTATGGAAGAAGCAACTTCTCCGGCATTATGCCCTCCCATTCCGTCGGCAATAACATATAAGGTATGACCTTTTTCATTTTCTTGGATTAAAAAAGAATCCTCATTTATTTCTCGAATATTTCCGACATGTGTTCTAGATAATACTTTCAATTTTTTCCTTCTCTTTTAGTTGCTATTAACAATTAAGTTTTACATTTCTTAAATAGATGAAGTACTGTTTTAAAGTTATAACAGTACTTTATTATTTAGACATTATATTTATTTTAACAATTTCTTCATTATTAATTTTTTTCATAGTAATTCTCGCTAATGCTACTCCTAAGGCATAAAAATCTATATTCATCTTTTTAATATTAGGGCAAATTTTACTGATTTGACTAACATCTCCAAAAGTGTAAATATCTTTTTTAATCCCTTCATTATATAAATATAATGCTTCTTGTAATGAAGGAGCCAAATATTTATCAAAAGTATCTTTTCCTTGATAATCTTTAATATTTTTATAAATATTACTATTAATAAATGATTTAATATATTTATCATTAGTATATATTCCTATTTTTTTTTCTTTTTTAACTTCAAAATTTAAATATTCATTATCCCAATTAATAACTATTTTATTTTCTAATTTTTTATTTATTCCTAATTGGATAACTCCTTTTACTTCTGATGATACTTCATATTTTTCATTAATTTTTTTATATAATTCTTCTTCGTAATTAAAAGATTCAATAATTGGATCATATTTATAAATTTTAACAATTTCAGTAAATCCTTTAATTACTTCTGAATAATAATAAGTTGATATATCAGGAATAATTAATGTTATTCTTTTAGTTTTAGAGACTGATGCTAAATTTCTAGCTGATGAATTTGGGACATAATTTAAGTCAGCAATAGCTTTTAAAATTTTTTTTCGTTTATCTAATTTTACATTACCATTATTAATAACTCTTGATACCGTAGCAATTGAAACTCCTGCTTTTTTAGCTACATCTTTAATTGTTACAAATTTTTCACTTCTTTTTGTTCTCATTTATCCTACCTTTATATGTTTATTAACATTTTAAACTTAAATATTAATTCCATAAATAACTTTTTTAAAATTTTTAATATTCTTTCTAAAAATTCAATAGATAACTCAATAAGTTCAGTTATTAATTCATCAAATGTTGATTTATATTTTTCAATAGTTAATGACATAGTATCTGAATCTATATTTCTTTGTAGTGCATAGATACTACCAACAGCTGCTACTATTCCACCAGCCATCATATATTTTGTATTAGTTTGCATCTTTATCTCCTTTTTTTTCTTTTTTAAACATATTATTAATTGTATTAAAATTTTTCATGGCTTCTGATGTTGTAGAAACTACATCTGCTCCTTTTTCAACAATATTAGCTGCTGTTGTTGTTATTTTTGAGATATCCTTTGTTATTGTTTGGACATTGTCCATTGATTCTCTTAATTCTCTTTCCTTTAAATTAATAGTTTTTAATAAGGTTGAAGTTTCTTCTAAACTTTTAGATAATTCTAAAATAGAAATATCAACACTTCGTTTATTATCTCGTAAAATTTTTTCAACTTCTTTAGCAGAATTTGCTAATGATAATAAAACCTTTACTAAAACCAAAATTAGAATTATAATAGCAATTATCAATAATCCAAATAAAATATTCATCAGTTCCTCCTTATTTTATATATTATAACAAAAAAAAAAGAAATAAAACTATCTTTTGCCTTATTCCTCTTTCATATCTTTGGCTTTTTGAATACATTTTTCAATACTAGTATATAAAATTTCTTCTAAACTACTATTTTTCATATTATTTATTGCTTCGATTGTTGCTCCACCTTTAGAACAAACGCTATCAACTAATTGTTCAGTATTTTGTTGTGAATTGTTTTGAATAATTAATGCTGATGTTTCCATAATATAAGCTAAAGTTTGTTCAACTTCTTGTAAATTATATCCTTGTTTAGTAAAATATTCACTCATCATTTTAACTAGTTCCATAAAATAAGCTGGTGCTGAACCAATTAAGCCAATATAATTTTCAATTTCTTGTTCTTCAATTATTTTAACCTTCCCAAATTGCTTAAATATTTTAGCCGTTTCTTCTAACATAACTTCATTTAATTTAATATCTAATAAACTATTATTACAAATTACTGTATATCCTTTTTGAATTTGACTTCCCATATTAGGCATCGTAATCATAAATAATTTTAAATAGTTACTTAAAAATGAAGATGTTATACCTGCGCCAATGGAAATAAATAATTTGTCTTGAATTAATAAACTATATTCTTTTAACCACTTTTCATACATATTAGGTTTTATTCCTAAAATAATAACTTGGGCTTCTTTTAATACTTCTTCAACATTTTCATGAACATTAATATTATCTTGTTGATATTTATCAAGTTTAGTAAAGGTTCGATTATATAAATGTAGCTTATTATTATTAAAATCTTCACTATTTATTAAGCCTTGGACAATTGCTCCTCCCATATTTCCGACACCAATAATTCCTATTTTCATATTTTCTCTTCCTTATAATTATTTTTTTATTATTTATCAAAAATAAAACTTTTGATTAAAGCTAATGGTTCTCTAAGTAGTGTTGAAATATTTAATTTACTTTTTACTCCAATAACCTGATAATTTAAATTTAAACGTTTTGCTAATAAATTAACTCGTAAGACGTGAAAATCGGTTGTTATTATTAAAATATTGTCTGCTTTATTTTTCATTAATGCTTTAGTATTTTGTAAATTCTCATAAGTTGAAGTTGATTTATCTTCTTCAATAATTAATCTTGGATCTATTCCTTTATTGATTAAATAAGTTTTCATAAAACTTGCTTCTGTTTGTGGTTCATCTTCTCCTTGACCACCACTGACAATTATTGGAGTAGTAATACTTTCTTTATATTCTACAACCTTATTTAATCTATTTTGCAAGGCTGTTGAAGGTGTTTTATTCATATTAACTTTAGCACCTAAAACTACAAGATAGTCTAAATTATTTACTGAAGTTATATTAGTTTTATTGGCAAAGGTATAAATTAAAATATTACTAAAAATGTAATATCCGATTATTAAGCAAAATAATAATTTCATCAAACTCCTTAATTTTTTGATTAGGTTATATATTATAATGATAATACTCGTGGAGCAATTTATTTACAAATTTTTTTTGTTCTCTTCTTAATTTTCGTTTTTTATTACGCTTAGATAAATATTTTAATTGGTAATTTTTTTTTCGTTCTGGCTTTTCTTGATAATACTTTTTAACTTCTTTATTTAAAACATTAAGATTCATATCAGATTTTTTAACTTTTGACCAAACAATTTTATTTTCAGCAAATATTATTTCTTCTATTTGAATAAAGATATTTTGATTTTTTAGAATTTTTAATAATTCCTTATCTGTATAAATGCCCTTTTTATGATAAATTTCTTTTGCAAATTCCCGAGCATTTTTACGATCTAATAAAGTTTCTTCAGCTTGATTATATGTTAAAATATTTTCATCTAATTCATGGAATAATATTAATTGTTTGTTAGCATCTCTTTTAATATACGTTAGTTTTTCAAAATCTGATATTTCATCTTTATATGTAGAGAATAAATTTTTATGTCGTAAAATACTCATTTTATTATTATAATTTTTTTTATACAAATTTTTTGTAGCAAATTCTTCGGGATTTTGTTTTAAAAACTCCCGTAAAGATATGTATTTATAATTTGTTATATTTTGAGCATGTGCTATTTGAGCTTTAGTTATACCGATTAACTTTATATAATTATTTAATTGATTATTTAAGTAGATATTTTTTTGAAACTTATTAATTTTAATTCTCTTTTCAGCTCTAGTTTTTATATAAATATTTATCCAGTAAGTATGTTCTGTATCATTAGAAACTTTTTTTACCAATATTACCTGATAATTTTCATTATTACTTCCTTTTATCAAAAAATCTTTAATCATAAATTCATGTTGATAAAGTAAGTCTTTTATATTAATATTATCAACTATTTCTTGATAATATTTTCTTCCGTTATTTACTTTTATAGTTATTTTGAGAAAATCTTCAGTTATGTAATTTTCTAAATTTTTGTTAAAATTTTCCATATTTGTCCTCTAGTATATTATACTAAATTTATTACTATTTTAATTTAAAAAATGATGATAATAAATATTTTCTATAAATTATTATCATCACAAATACTATTTCCTTATTAGATAAAGCTAATTAAATAGTTTAATAAGGAAATTACCATAAAATTATCCCCTACAAACAACAGCTCGCTTTGCTAAATATTCATGTGTATTAAGACCAAACTTACCATAAATACATTTAGTATCACTATATTAAAACACTAACTTATATGCATAATATTTGTATTTTAATACTCCAATTTTAAAACTAACTTAATATTAAAAAATCCTTCTTATGCTAAAAGAAAGGCTTTTACTTTTTTATTATTTAACATATTTGAAAATATTTCTTCTTATTAAATAACTTACTTTTCAATGATATATAATAACAATCCATTGAAAAAAACAAATGAAAGTAATAATATTAAAAATATATTATCTACATTTAAAAATCTACTTAATACATATATCAAAATTAATATTAAGATACTAAATATACTTTGCATGCTTCCTAATAAGGAAGTACTTGCACTTATATTTTTACTAGATATTTCTTTTTTATAGACACCCATTGTATGATTTTGAATTATATAAAAACTCATTATCATTAAAAGGAAAAACAAAAAAAACATTAAATCATTACTTAATGTAATTAAAAATATTAAAGATAAAAGAATAATATAAATAATACTTATATTATATTTTTTCTTATATATATGTATATATAACTTAGAAGCAACTATTCCCATAATTTGGAATAGTCCATAACTTATTCCAAAAAATTTAATATCAATACATTTTTCTAAAAACAAAATTTGCCAAAATTGAAAAAATATAGTCGTGAAAATTGTTAATGTCAAAGTAAATAAAATTACTTTTATTAAATTTTTATCTTTTAATATGTTTTTAAAAAACGAACTTACTTTAAAATTTTCTTTTTCTAAATTAGGATCTTCTTTTATATTATATGTAAATGTTATTAAAATACTTAACATTATTATGATAAAAGATATAATATAAATTTTTGAATTTATATTCAAATAAATATATCCACCTATTATTCCTCCAATAAAAGAGCTAATAAAAAAATATTTTTGAAGTAAAGTATTGAATATAGGAATAAATTCATCTTCTTTATTTTTTTTAAAGTATAATATTACATCATTATCTAATGTTCCAGATATAAATGCCATTCCAACTCCATATAAAAACCACAACAAACAGTACCCTTGGACTAATTCTATATGTGGTATTAATGCATATGATATTCCTACTAAAAAAGCTCCTAAAATAAATACATATTTTCTAGACCATAAATCACTCAAAACACCACTTGGAAATTCTAAGAGTATTACTGCAATCATATAAGATATTTGAATAAGAGCTATATCACCTACAGACATTCCATTAGAAAATAAATAGGAAGTTAATATCGCATGTGGTAAAACCCTAGCTATATTAAAAATAAAATAAATAGATAAAACTTTACTATATACTTTGTTAATCTTTTTATTAATCATTTTCACTCCCCCATATTATATATTATAAAACATTTGATATATTAAAGTTGCTGTTAGTATTTAAATAATAATTAGCTTCAAAGATTCCTGTATCTTTAAATTTTTCTGGAAATAGACTTGAATTTTTGATAATTATTTCTTGGATTTATTGTTTTAAACTCCATTCTTTATCTACTTATAATTGCCTTTATCATATTATTTTAAGTTTTTATAAGAAATTTTATATTGTCCAATTTTCTTTGAATTTTAAAGTGAATATAATTTTTTTCATTATTTAGTTCCACCATTACTATAAAATTCAATATCTTTAATTGAATATTCTGTATCATTATAGTTAATAACTATATCTTTTATATCGCCATATCCACTATCAACTTCATATATTAAGTATCCTTCAGACTCATTTATTTCACTCATGTCATTAGGATATACTTTCGTTCCATCTTCTAGTACAATATATATGTCTTGAGCATAATCTAGAGCTTCTCCATAAACATATCCATATATATATACAGGTGTAGTTTTTTCAATATTGTTTCCTTCTAATGGCGTAATATCCATACCAGTTGCATAAATATCATCTACAATATTTTCTGAAAAACATTTTTCTTCCTGCATGTGAAATAACATTTCCTTTTTAGGGGTATCTGGATATTCTTCTCTATCTATATAATAATCTTCTGACTGGACACACCCCTCATCAAAAGTTAAAGTTATATTATCATCGTCATTACTTGAGTCTATAGTATTTTCAGGAGTTGAATAATCTTCCATATTTCCCGAACCTTCATCTGAACTTTGAT
>JBKDZV010000010.1:0-4211 GCA_047971455.1 Mycoplasmatales bacterium
AATGTATATGCAGATATAGAAATTACTAAAAATGATACTGATGAATATGGGGGAAGTGCTATGGGAGGAATAGTAGGATATAGCTATGGAGATATAAAAAATGCATATGCGAATAGTCAGATAATTACATCAAACTCTATATACGTAGGAGGGGTGGTTGGTCGATTAATAGATGGGACTGTGGAGAATGTATATTCAACAGGAAATATCGTAGGAATGGATGATGTAGGGGGAATAATAGGATATTTTGAAGAATCTTCAAATATAAAAAATGCGTATACAACGGCTGATGTAACAGGGGAAAGACTTGTAGGAGGGGCAATAGGAGGTATACGTGGGTTTGATGATGATGCGATATTAAGTGTAAGAAATATATATGCAACAGGTGATGTAACAGGGGAAGAATCTGTAGGAAAGGTAGTAGGATCTGAAAGTACTTATGGAAGTACAGGTATTATAACAATATCTAATATTTATTCTTATGAAGGCCAAAAAATTACTGGTAGTAGTGGTAGTAGTTCAGAAGATGGAAGCCCAGTAACAGCCGAAGAGTTAGCAGACCCTACATGGTATACAAATACATTAGGATGGGATAGTAGTGGGAATAAAGGAGAGCCAGAACTAACTTGGACAGCACCATGGAGTGAAGATGGTAAAGTATGTATGCCTCATTTATATAATGATACAGACTTAGATGGAACAAACTTAGGAAACGATGGAACTTATATACCAAATCAACCTTGTACAGAAGTTGCAGGAGTAGTTAAAAAAGTAAGTACACCTCAAGAGAAAATAGAACAACAAGAAAAAGATGAGAATTTAAATACACTAGATGTATCTAGTTTACAACAATCAAATGATACACAAATTGATATAGAAGAACAATCTAAGGATGTACAAGATGAGACAATTAAGACAGAAAATGAAGATAATATAGCTATTGCTAGTTAAAACTATTAAGTAATCTAAAAAATTATATTAAACTTATACCTTTAGTTATTTTGGCTAAAGGTATTTTGCATAATAGTCTGTTTTATTATTAAATAATATAAATATGTCATTATATTATAATGGGAAAAAATATATTGTATTAAATAAATGATAATTATTTAAACTAATTTTAAATACTTTAATACGAAATTTGAAGATTAAAACAAAAAAATAAGTAAAATTTATTTTCTAAAATTATACAGCAATAATATAAATTTGCTAAAATAATAAAGAAAAGAGGAGTACATGATTACATACATATTTTTATTAATAACCTTTTATATGATATTAATATTGTTTACTATGATATATTTATTTACAAAAGGATTACACTTACTTCAAGCATATCAACAAAGTGTATATAATAGCCAAAGATTTATCAAATATATCCAAGAAAATTATAAATATACTTTTGGAATAAATGAATTATTACCATTAAGTTTGTTACTAATTAATATATTTGTTTTAAATACTAAGAATTACCTAGGGCATCTAATTTTAATACTATTCAGTCTTTTATTCTTATACTATAATATTAAATTCTTTAATATTTCTAAAAAAAGATACACTACGAAATTACCACTTAAATATACATGGCGTGTTAAAAGACAAATTATAGTTTTAGTAATTTTAATTATTTTAACAATTTTGTTATTCAATATAATTAACATTTACGTTATAATTTCCCTTTTAATAATTACTTATTTATTACCAATATATATTTTAATTGTTGGTTTAATTAATGAGCCATTAGAAATATATATAAAAAATAAATTTAAAAAACAGGCAATACAATAGTTACAAAGTATGAGTAATTTAACAGTAGTAGGTATTACAGGAAGTTATGGTAAGACTTCAATTAAAAATATAATTAATGAAGTTTTACAAGAAGAAAAAATAACGTTACAAACACCAAGTAGCTTTAATACACCAGTGGGTCTAAGTATAACTATCAATAAAGATTTAACTAAAATGCACGAAATTTTTCTAGCAGAAATGGGAGCATATTATCCTGGGGAAATAAAGGAATTAGCAAATATGGTTAAACCTAAAATTGGAATTGTATCTTCAATTGGACCACAACATCTAGAAACTTTTAAAAGTATTAAAAATATCCAGAAAACAAAAATGGAATTAATTGAAAATTTACCAATAGATGGATTAGGTATTTTAAATTATGACAATCAGAATATTAGAGAATATAATTTAAAAAATAAAGTACCAATAAAATGGTATTCACTAGAAGAAGAAAATGTAGATTTGTATGCTTATGATATTATTTATCTAGAACAAGGAATGAATTTTAAAATTAAATTTAAAAATGAAGAATATCAAATAGAAACAAAATTATTAGGTAAATATAATGTTTATAATATTTTAGCAGCTATTTTAGTGGCTGATTATGAAGGAATACCAATTAATAAGATAATAAAAAATATTAAAAAAATTAATAAAATTGAGAAGCGCTTAGAAATAAAATATATAAATAAAGAATTAACAATTATTGATGATTCTTTTAATGGGAATATTGTTGGAATGCAAGAAGGGTTTAAAATTTTAAGTAAATATAATAATCTTAAAATTTTAATAACACCTGGAATAATAGATGGTGGAACTGAAAATTATAAGATTAATAAAGAATTATCCCAAAGTATTGAAGGTATAGATTATATTTTATTTGTAGGTAAATATAATCGTCAGCCCTTACATGAAGGGTTAAAGGATAATTTGCAAGCTAAAGATTTTGATAACTTTTTAGATGCTTATAATTATGCTGTTAATCTTGAGGGTAAAAAGACAATTTTAGTTGCTAATGATTTACCAGATAAATATAATTAGGAGTTGTTATGAAAATAATAATTGCAAGTAATAATCAAGGGAAAATTCAGGAAATAAAAAAATTGATTCAAGAAGCTGGAATAGACAATGTAAAGTTATACTCTTTAAATGATTTAAAATATACTGATGAAATAGAAGAGTATGGTAAGACATACTATATCAATGCTTTAATAAAAGCACAAACTTTAGCCAAAAAATATCCAAAATATATAGTTATCGCTGATGATAGTGGAATTAGTGTAGAGTCTTTAAATGGTAATCCAGGAGTATATAGTGCTAGATATGGGGAAAATGAAGCAGGATATAAAGAAAATCAAAATTTAACAAATAATAAATTATTATTGCAAGAATTGAATGATAGTTCTAATAGATTAGCAGAATTTAAAGCAGTAATATGTGTAATAAAACCAAATCAAGAACCTCACTTCTTTTCAGGAACATTACGAGGGCAAATAGCAACTACAATTTGTGAAGATAAAGGTTTTGGTTATGATCCAATATTTTTATATAAAAATAAATTTCTTTCGCAAATGACAGTGGAAGAAAAAAATAAAATTTCACATCGTGGAGAAGCTTTAAAAAAAGTAATAAAATATTTAAAATAAATAATATTTGAGTAACTAAAAATTAATAAATAGTACTTCAAAGTTATTATAACTTTTGAATATATTATAAAATTAAATCTTAAAGAAAAATGTAAACAACAAATTAAATTTTGATTACATTTTTCTTTTACTAATAATAATAGTATAATGAAGGGAGAATACTATTGTTATGAAATTAGAAGCATTAAAAGTATATAAGATAAATTTTGTAAAGATAGCTAAGAGTAGAAATTAAAAAACAATATTAAAAGAAAGACCATGTATAATAGTGCAAATGAGTCCTGAGAAAGTATATTATGGAACAACATCATATATTGTAATACCACTAAGTAGTAATTATCATGAAGATTTACAATATTATAAAGTACAAATAATGACTGATAAAATAGGTTATGCATTAATATACAATTTTGGTTTAACTACAAGAGAAAACTTAAGAGTATGGCGAGATAAAAAAACAAAAAAAGCAGTATATATTACAAAAGAAGAGTTAAAGAAAATAATAGATAAATTAAACAATATGATATTAGTAGGAGGAAGAATGACATTAGAAGATTTGAAGAAGAGGCCATATCTAGATGAGATGATAGAGAAAATACAATTATCAAATGAAGAATTAAAAAAAGATAATATAAGTTTAAAATTAGATAATCAAGAATTAAAAGTAGGTAACCAAGAATTGAAAGCAGGTAATCAAGAATTAAAATTAGGTAATCAAGAATTGAAAGCAGGTAATCAAGAATTGAGAAATAATAATCAAAAATTAGATGTTAAGAT
>JBKDZV010000011.1:0-1592 GCA_047971455.1 Mycoplasmatales bacterium
ATAAGGAAGATAGAAGAATTATTAGAGGGGAAAGTATCAGGATTTGAAAAAATGGGAGAAAATGTAGAGGAGTTTAAAGAATATATAAGAAATTATACAGAGGAGTTAGAGCAGTTTGATGAACAAAGTGTATGTACTAAACCATATGAAATAGAAACAGAAGAAGTGAAGAAGTTTGGAAAAAAGGTAATAAAAACGATAGAGAATAAAAACTATAATAAATTAAGTGGGGAATTTAAAAGGGAAATAGAAGCATTTGAGAGAGAAAAAAGGGAATACTTTACAATGGATAATAGTATAAATTTAGAAGTAGAATATATAGATGATGAAGTAACAAAAAGTTATATAAGAAGAAGAAGAGAAGAAATAGAAGATCAGATGATAAATCAAAGAAGAAATGAATCGATAATGAGTGAAATACAAGAAATATTAAAGAAATTTGAAAAGTTTGAGATAAATGAAGGAATAGATGAACTACAAGAAGATGTAGATAAAATAGAGCAAATGGAAGAATATGAATGGATTAAGAAAATAATAAATTGGGAAAAACATAATAATAAAATAAGTTTTATTCAAGGAGTAGGAAATTGGGTAGCAGATACAGTAGAAGGGGTAGTATGGGCAGTGAATCCAATGAATTGGGGAGATGTAATAGGAGGGTTAGTCTGGACATTAAATCCATTTCATTGGGATGATATAATAGGGAATTTTGTAAAAACAGTAAAAGAAGTATATGAAGAGCAGGGACTTTGGTACTGCATAGGATATGCTGTACCAGAAGCATTCTCATTTTTTGTAGGAGTAGGAGAAGTAAAAACAGCATTAGATATTGAAAAAATAGCAAGAGTAGCCAAATTTACAAGAGTAGGGGAAGTAGTAGATGATGTAGCAGACATGAGTAAATATGCGAAGTATGCTATGGACTATAGTAAATATAATAAATATAGTGAAATACTAATAGAAGCTGGAATAAGTGAAGAAGAATATTTAAAGGGATTAGAGAATTCTATACATAATTTAGATTCTCAAACTTTAACATTAGGTAAGTATGATACTGATGGTATAACTTATAGTGATGTAGCCAAAGAAAATGGAGACACCTATTTTTATATGAATAATTGGGATGACTATGATATACCAGATGATATAAAGTTCAAAATATTTAATGAACCAATATTAGAATATGCCGTAGAAGAAAACTTAGATATTCATCTTACACATGATCCAAATAAATATGGAGGTGGAGGAGGATATAAAGCTGAATTAGATTTTCTAAAAAGAAATAAGTATTCATGGGTAGAAATTGATGGAGAATGGTATGCTAAGAAAGAGCAAAGTTAATAATATTATAAAAAAATTAAAAGGAATATAAAAAATAAAAAAGGAGAAAAGAGATGGATTTAACAACTATTGATAAATATATAGTAGAATAAGTATATGGAGGGGTATATGGTGAAAGGACATATTATTCACAAGAGAATAATAAAAGACATCAAAGATTAAAGTATTTACAGTTTCAAATATTTGTAAGAAATTATAGAATGATAGATCAAAATAGAGAGAAGTTATTTATTGAAACATAAGAGAAACTA
>JBKDZV010000012.1:0-17777 GCA_047971455.1 Mycoplasmatales bacterium
TATAGAGGAGGAAGATTATGCAATTAAAAATTTTAACAGAACAAGAATATAATAAAATAATAAAACATAAAGATGTTAGTTTTCAACAATTAAGTAATATTAAAAAAATAAGAGAAATCGAAAATTGGGAAGTATTATATTTAGGAATGACTGATAAAAATAACAAAGTTGTAGCACATGGGATATTTGGTAAAAGAAAAGTAAGATTTGGTTATTACTTTGATTGTCAATACGGTCCTATATTAGACTATACTAATAGCGAACTTGTTAGTACTTTTTTTAAACAAGTAAAGTTATATTTTAAAAAACAAAATGCTTTATTTTTTCGCTTTAATCCAGCAATTTTAAGAAATTTACGAAATAATAAGGGAGAAATTATTACAAGTTATGAATTAGAAGAGAGCAATTTATTACAAAATTCTTTTATAAAAAAAATAAAAACTAAATCATATGGTAATTGGGATATGCATACTTTATTTGTCAAAAATTTAGCAAATTTAACAGTTGAAACTTTAAAAACCTCATATAGCTCTCAAGCTAAACGTTCTATAAAAAAAGCTCAAAAATATCCTTTGAAAGTTAGTGAAATAGATGTTAATAATCCCCAAAATTTAAATGAATTTGTTGAAATAATGGAACTAAGTGCTAATAAAAAAAATTTTACAACTTTAAAACATAATTATTATCAAAATATGAAAGAACAATTTGGAGATAAATTTAAATTATATGCAGTTACACTTAATTTTGAAGATTTAAAAATTGAGTATCAAAAACAAATAACAACTTTAACAGCAAGTTTACAATTACAAAAAACTGAAAAAAAAATTCAAAAAATAGAAAATGAAATTAAGAAGCTTAAGGAAGCGTTGAAAGAAATTCAAGCTGAAAAATCAACTAAAATATTATCAGTTGGTTGTTTTATTTTTTTAAATAATCAAATAATTTATTTGCTAGGTGGAAATAATGCAACTTACCAAAAGTATGCAAGTTCATTTTTTTTACAAAATTATATGATGGAAACCGCTATTAATGAAGGAAAAGAAATTTATAATTTTTATGGGGTACATCCTAATTTTACAAAAGAACATCCAGAATATGGTGTTTTAAGATTTAAACAAGGATTTAATGGCGAAATTTGGGAATATTTAGGAACTTATGAAATTAGTTTTGGAATAAAGTATACAATTTATAAATTTTTAAAAAAAATAGTTAATTAACATTAGATTATTAAAACTATAAAAATTTAAAAATGATATAATAAAGAAGTTAATAAATGGTATAAAAATAAAAGGAAGCAGTTTAAATAAGAAATTAATATGTCTAATAGTTTTGTAAAGATTTTAGAACAACTTCATTTTTTATATTCATAAAATTATATATACTTTAAAAAGTTTCTAAAACTAAATTATTAATTAGTATATTCTAGATAATTTCATTATAGCTTATGGAATTACTATTTGGTAAATATACACTTATGGATATTAACAAAATTAGATACATTTCTTAAGATTTCAAAATATATCTAAGGGATATTAAGCTGTGTTATACTTTTATTTTAACCAAACACATTCTTATAATCAAATCAGGGTTATCTTTGTATTAATAAAATATATTAAGTTATATAAGGAGAAATAAATAGTGAAAAATTTTATCAAAAAATCAACCATATTAATGATTGGAGATATTGCAACAAAGATTATCTCAGTCTTATATTTAATTCCATTAGTTAGACTTAATGAAACAATTATTTTATTAATGACTAATTTATTAGTGCCTTTTGGAACATTTATTGTCTTATCAACTTTAGGGGTAAATGTAATTTTAACAAATGAACTAGTTAAAGCTAAAGATGATATCGCTAAAAGAAATGTAGTATTGAGTATTGGTATTCTTTTAAGTATAATAACCGCAATTAGTATTTTTATTATGTATCTTATTACCCCACTAGTAATGAGAACAATTGAAGGGAATCCCCAGTATGTAGAAGCTTTAGTTATTGGTTCACGAATTTTAATCTTTGGAATTATTTTATTTAGTATTACTTCATATTTACGATCAATTTTATTTGCTTATGGAGATTATAATATTATTTCTATAACGTATGTATCAGAACAACTGATTCGAGTTGGTTTAATTTTAGTAGGTGTTTATTATACAATAATCAAAAATAAAAATGATGTGACAGTAGTAATTAAGGTTTTTGTAGTTGCGGTTTTATTTTCTATGCTAACCACTTTATTCGTGTTTTTATACCATTTTTTCAAGCATAATTATTATAAACTTTTCTTTCAAGGAAAATATCAATTTAAACTATATAAGTTAAAATATTTCTTAGGAGCAAGTTTAGTATTATTTATTGGAGGCATCTATATGTCTTTATTTGATTTAATTGATTTATTATTATTAAATAAGCAAATGACAATAGCGGGATATTCATTACAAGCTATTGAACAAATTAAAGTTGAGTATTTTACAATGTCTTTAAAAATTGTCATGATACCTATTCTTATTTCCAATTCTTTTATTAATATAATGATTAAACAAATTGGAGAAGCTAATAAAGGGAAAAAAGAAATAAATAATATTTTATTTGTAGTATCATTATACTCAATATTTAGTTTTGTTGGAATAATGCTGCTTGGACAAAATGTTTATCAACTATTTTATGGTGAAGTAGGGACTAAAACTATTATTTTTCAATCATTAATTATTCCAGTATATATAATTAAGAATATCATTCAAGGTTATATTATTACAAATCATGGAAAAGCCAAATCTATTTTTATTTCTACTGGAGTTATTCTTAGTTTAAAAATAATATTAGATATACTATTATTTAGTTTATTAGGTATTTATGGTTATATTTTAGCTACTATATTATCTTTAATTAGTGGATTAATAGTATTAGTACTTATGAATAAAGAGTTATTTTACGATTTTAAAAATCAAGTTTGGCAAAACATTAAATTATTTATTAAAGCAATAGCTTTAATTTTAGTAAATGTAGTTATATTTTTAGCATTACCGAACACTATAAATATTTTTGTTTTATTAATACTTCAAAGTATTATTTTTGTACTGTCTTATGCCCTTATTTATTTGATAGATATTAAGCGATTATTACACTGAAATTATTTTAAAAATGTAAAAAATGTAGGACTTATTAATAAGTATGAAGATAGAATTAAAGTTTAGTTCTATCTTCATACTATTTTTATACAATTTTCTTAGTAAATATTTGTTACTGTCTATAATATCATTAAAAGATTATATCGCTTCTATTTTATATCATTATTTTCTTCTAATGTAGTATTGTCCTATAATTCAGTTACTATGTGGGATAATGTCTAAATACTTATATACATCATGTATAGGAGATAATTTAGATTTTTAGCTTTTTCAAACTCAAATGTGCTTATAGTACCACTATCATATAAATTATTATAATCATTAAGTTTATGGATTTATTTTATTCTTTTAAAACGATGTCTATCTGACAAATCCTCTTGTCTTCGTGAAATAGTGTTTAGCTGATTTCCCCCTTTATGGGGCTACTCTTATCTCAAAAATATCCTACGACTGAACAGTTTATTGACTTATCAGATCTTAAATATAATAAAAAATAATGTCTTTAATGAGACATTCTCTAATTATTTTTAAGTTTTTTAAAAACTGTTATAATACACTTGAGTTTATCTCAATTTTATTCAAAGGATTTGTCCGTTAGGCTACCACCCTAACATCCAAGGACAAATCCTTTCTTTATATTAATTAATTATCACCATAAGCAAACATATCTGCTCTACAAGTATGTGTAAATCTATTACAATGTCCTTCACCAGCATTTTTCATTTTTAAATTTAATCTTAAAGTATTTAAAAGTAATATTCCTACAATTAAAACTATAAAAAAAACTATAAACTTAAATTTTGTATTCACAAAAGACCTTTCAAAACTCTTTATTTTAATTATAATTCTCCTTCAAATAATAACAACAAATATTTTATTTGAAAAGTGGAATGAAATATTTAGGGCTCCTATGTAGCAAATGCTATATTTAGATAGACTGTTACATCATTCACATGTATTTAAGATAATAGGAGAAAGTTATAGACTTAAGAATGTGATAAAAATTGATAAAGATACTGAATTTTCTGACTCTCTAATTTAAGTTGACGTTTTTCTCGAAAATAATTTGAGATTATTAATTTTTATGGATTAAGAGTAAAGTAGTTAGTAGTAATAGTTTTGGAGATTGTGTTAATGAGACTTTTAAATATTCTGATTATCAATTTTCGTTGGATTATTATAAAGATTCTATTATGGAATGGTAATCTTTTTTAGATAAATTTTATAAGGTGAGCTTGGAGTGGTTATAATTTAGGGTAAATAATAAATGAACAAAAATAGTTTGAAGACTAACATAGGGTTAGATGAAAAAGTAAAACAATAAATTAAAAACGGTTTAGAAATCCACTATATTAGTATATAAAAAGTGCTAATTCTTTTTCTTATTAAATAATTTCTTTTAAAATATTCATAACTCTATTATAGTTTTTTTTTGATATTTGATTTGAAGAATAAAAATTTTAAAATCTAATAATATCTTTTTTTGATAATAGTTTGATGTTTGTTGAGTGTGTAAAACTATATTTAATATTTATATAAATTAAGTTTTTTCATTTCATATAGGATTCTTTAAAATTAAACCTAAAAACGACTTACTTTATTTATAAGAACATGCCAAAATACTTTTATAAATATTAAGTTATTTATATTAGTATTGTATATTGGTATTTGTTTTACTGTTATAATATTACATTATATTAACATACGAAAGATTACTTAAGCTCAAAAGAAAGAATAATGTAATCTTTTTTTGCTTTAATTATTATTTTATAAAAAAGGAGACAAATAAAAAGTATATTCATTTGTAAATACTTAAAGATTATAACATCAAAAATTTTTACATTTTTATTAAATTATTTGATATCATGTTTATAGTTTTTTACATGATTTTATTATTAATTTTCTTGTAGCAAAAAGAACTAACTTTGTACTTTTATGAGAAAAAATAAATGTAGATAAATAATCTTATTTAGTATATTTATTTATACTCTTTATTATAATTACAAATAATTAAACTATAACATAATATAGTAAATAACATATTTTTGGAGGATAAATGAGGTTTAGAACGTTAGTGCTTAGATATAATATAATAAACTTAGTAATTATTCTATTTGTATTTTTGATTTATATATTTGCTTTTTTCTTATTTAAAAGTACTGGATTAGTCTTACCTATTTTAATAATAGCAATGTTTGTTTTTCCTATTTTAATTGCTATATTTTTAATTAGGACAAATATAGCAATGGTCAAGAAATTTATTCATAAAAATTTACTTCATAATTATAATGCTAATAACATTAGTTACAATAATGTCCTAAATGGAGGAGCTTTAACTAAAGAAGAAAGAGATCTTTTACCTAATTATGATAGTATAGATGATATAAAAAAAGAACATTTTTTTAACACCTTATTCCAAGGTGAATTAAATGATTTAAGAATTTTATATAATATAGATAATTTTGAGTATAGTTGGTATAAACAGTATAAAATGGACAAATTTGGAATCTTTAGATATAAAGATTATTATTTTAAATTTAAAGGTACAGCTTTTACTATAGAATATAATGATATTTATTTTGATAATAATCCACTAATATACTGTAATAATAGTGCAAATAGAGTTATTGGTAACGGTAAATTTAATTTAGAAAGTATTGAAAATTTTAAATTTCAAAATGGAGCAAACGGCTTTTTAAGGTTTAATAAAAATAAAACAGATGATAGTAGGTATAAATTAATTTTACAATATCTTTACAAAAACCAGGAGCATTTCTCTACACTTGATAAAATGTTTGTTATCTTTAATAAAAATAGATTAATAATTTTAACCGAAGCAAAGCATATGTTTAAAATTAATATACCCTTTATATTAACAAAATCAAAAATAGACAATATAGCAAATACTCAAAAAAAAAATATTTATAAATTTAATATTTTTTTAGATAAAATAGCACTTTTGTTTCAAAGTAATAACTCAATAATATCAAATCCTAATTTAGATAATAAACTTGATTCAGAACTTATTAAGCAAAAAAAATTGCAAACAGAAGAATTTATTAAGCAGAATAAAAATTTAATGGAAAAACATAATATAAAACTAATCCTAATGATTTTAGGATTTATTATATCTAGTATTCTTTTAATCTGTTTAATACTTTTAATACAACAACAACATCAAAAAAACCAAGAAAAATTAGATAAATTTTTTGATACTGCTAGTGCCCTTTCAGAGTTAGCATAAGTAAATAGGTTTTATAAAAACAAATTATGAAATTACAAATAAAAATTAGCTAAAAAATAAGATGAATTTTTATTTTATCATTGTCTTATTATTAATTTTAAAATTAATTAGCTCAATAATATCCAAACTACAATTCAAAAGACTAATATGAATATAAATTATATATTTTGTTATTAGTCTTTATTTTTTTTCTAATACACCAATTTTCTTCCTTAAATCTCCATATAATATATGACCTATATCTAATTATATATTTTTAACTATTTTAGTTCCTTAGTAAATAATTACAATCTTATAAATTTTTACCACTAATAAGTTAAAAAATGCTAAAATGAGTTTAGTATAAAATTAAGTTCTTTATATATTAAAAGAATTTAAATAACTTTAGGGTTAATTATACCCACAAAATATTGGAATAAAATAACATATACCATAATTATTTAAACTTTAGATTAATAATCTAAATAAGTTATTTTATTATATTAAATTTAATAAACATTCTTAATTAAGGAGAATTATGAAAAAAAAATTTTTTACTTTATTTGGTTTGTCTTTTTTTGTAAGTGTTGGTTATTTAGATCCTGGTAATTGGGCTACAGATATTGCCGCTGGTTCAGAATTTGGTTATAAGCTTATTTGGGTTATTGTTTTAGCTAATATTATTGCTATTATTTTACAATCTTTAACCATTATTTTAGTTAAATATAGCGACTATGATTTAGCTGAAATATGTCGAATTCGCTATGGGAAAAAAACTATGTATCTTTTATGGATTTTAGCGCAAATTGCTATTATTGCTACTGATTTAGCCGAATTATTAGGAAGTGCTATTGCTTTAAATTTATTATTCAAAATTCCTATTGCTATTGGAGTATTAATTACTGTTTTAGATGTCTTTTTAATTTTATTTTTGGAAAATAAAGGCTTTAATAAACTTCAAGGAATTATTATTGCTCTAGTTTTAACTATCACTGGGGCTTTTATTATCGAATTATGCCTCGCTGGTTTTGATCTTCAACAATTTACAGTTGGCTTAGTTCCTACTATCCCTAATTATGATGCATTAATTTTAGTTACAGGAATTATTGGCGCAACTATTATGCCTCATAATTTATATATGCAAGCTGGATTAGTCAAAAGAAATCTACAAAATTTTAATTTGAAAACTGAAATAATACAATTAATATTTGCCTTAAATTTGGCTTTAATTGTTAACTGTTCAATTCTTATTTTATCAGCTCAAGTCTTTCATGCTAATGGATTTACTGCAGTAGCTTCTATTGAACAAGCTTATCTTTTATTAGCTCCTTTAGTTGGTATTAAAGCTGCCGCTTTATTATTTGGTTTTGCTTTATTACTTTCTGGACAAGCCTCTACTATTACTGGTACTTTATCCGCTCAAATAGTAATGGAAGGTTTTTTACAAAGAAAATTTGATCCTAAAGTTCTTAGAATTGTAACTCGTTTATGTGCCATGATACCAACACTTATTTTATTATATATTTTTGGTGATAGTGAAGTTAATAAGCTATTAATTTTATCACAAGTTATCTTAAGCTTACAATTACCGTTTGCGATTATTCCTTTAATAGTGGCTGTAACTGATCAAAAGTTTATGCAAAACTATACTATTTCTAAATTACTTTTAGGGGTTGCTGGAATTAGTGCTTTATTTATTATTATTTTAAACTTATTATTAGTTGCTCAAACTGCCTATCATATTTTTAATAGTTTATTAATAGTTATCTTTATCTTAGGATTAATTATCTATTTTATGAAACATTTAATATTTTTTAAAAAAATAACTAATTAACAAAGTAAATTTTTTATTTTCTTTATTTTTGCTATAATACTGTATATTAGACAAGGAGCATAATTTATGGAATTTTATTTAACAAAAAATAGTCAAAAAAGAAAAGTAAAAGCTGGTTCAGCCTTATATATATTATTTATTTTTATTCCTTTTATAGGGATATTTATCTATTTAATTTTAAGTATCAAAAATAAACAATTTAAAGGTGCTTGGTTAAATTCACTTTTAATTAGTTTAATTTCATTAATTATCTTTATGATTTTTTATTTTATATCAATTTTAATTATGATGATTTTACTTGCTTTAGCTACAATTAAATCACTAATTATTTCTATTTCTTTAATTCCAATATTAATCATACTTAACTTTTTAATAACTTTTGGATTAATAATATATGTATATATTAACTTAATTATTAATGCTAATAAATATTCTTTAAGTCAATATTTAGCAGAAGGTTATACAATTGATAACGAAAAAAATTTACCAGTAGAAATTAAATATTGGATCGATACTAACAAAAAGAAAAAAAAATCTAAACTTTTATTTTTAAACTTTTAAAATATCATTTTATGGCACTTTAAATAAACTTAATTTATTAATTAACTAGCTAAAAATTAAATTACCTTTTAATATGTACATTGATCTACACTTAACAAGAAAAAAATTTTAAATTTTTTTTCTTAAATTTTGATATAATAATACATGTTATTTAAAAAGGAGGAAAATTTATGGAATTTTATTTAACAAAGGATAATCAACAAAGGAAAATGAAAGCAGGTTCTGCTTTATATATGTTATTTATTTTTATTCCTTTTGTAGGAGGATTAATTCACTTAATTTTAACAATTATTAATAAACAATTTAAAGGAGTTTGGTTAAATTTACTTTTACTTAATTTAATTATTTTTGTAATATATGTTATTTTACTATTTATCTCAATTTTCTTGATGATTGCTTCAGCTACTTTAGGGGCAATTTTATTATTGCTTAGCACATTAGGACTTTTTGGTGTTATTATATATTTATATATTCATTTAATTATACATGCTAATGAATATTCTTTAAGTCAATATTTAAAAGATGGTTATACAATTACTAATGAAGACAATTTACCTAGTGAAATTAAATATTGGATTGATAAAAATAAAGATAAGCAAAAACCTAAGTTTTTATTTTTAAATTTTTAAATTTAAAATTATATTGTAAAAAAGACAAAAGCTATAAGTTTTTGCCTTTTTTTTATGGTACTGGATCATAGCCATCTTTTCCCCAAGGATGACAAGAAGATATCCGTTTAAGTGCTAAATATCCACCTTTAATTGGTCCATATTTTTCGATAGCTTCAATACTATAATCCGAACAAGATGGAGTATAACGGCATGAACGTAATGTATGTGGAGATATTACATATTTATAAAAATATATTAATGCTTTTAAGATTTTTTGAAATATTTTTCTTATTACTAATTTTATTATTTTAAATAATTTTTTAATAATTTGCATAACTTTCCTTAGACTATTTTTAATAATACTTATCTTTATTGTATCATTTTATTTATCTTCCTTTTTAAAAAAAGTATTTTATTATTTCTCCATCGATTTGTGTATCTTCATATTTAATATTATTATTCACCAACTTATCTATTGTTTCTTGAGAAGGATGTCCATATCGATTATCTTTTCCTGAACTAATAAAGACTTCTTTAGGTGTTGTAGCTTGTAAAAATTCTTCAGTTGTTGATGTTTTAGAGCCATGATGTCCTAATTTTATTTTATCAATAAAATCTAAATTATATTTTTGAACTAGTTCTAGTTCTTCTTCTCGTTCAGCATCTCCCATAAATAAATAATCAAATTTTCCTAATCTTGTATAATAAATAACTGAATTATTATTTTCTTCTTCATATTTTTTCTCTGAAGCATAAAAATAACCTAATTTTGTTTTAACTAAACCTTGAATTGGATAAATATTGATATTTTTTAATAATTCTTCATTATTTTTCTCTACTTCTTCTAAATTGTTAAAGTTACTTCCAACGATAATATTTTGAACAGAAAATTCTTCTAAAACTTTTTTAGCATTACCTACATGATCTAAATGATTATGTGTTAAGATTAAATAATCTATTTTTTTAATCCCTTTATTCTCTAAATAATTAATTAATTCTGCTTCAGCCTCTGGCGGTCCAGTATCAATTAACATAACTTTGTTAGAAAAAGGATATTCAATTAAGATACTATCTCCTTGCCCAACATCGATAATATGAACTTTTCCTATTACATTAAACGAATAATTTAATATAATTAAAAAACTAATTAAAATATAAAATTTTTTCAAATTTGTTCCTTTATAATAATAATATTCTTTTAATTGTCTAAAATATAAATAATAATAAATCAGAACTCCTATAATAGCAAGTGATTTAAATTTGATAATCATTAATAAATTACAAATATTTAATAGTTTAAATAAGCCAATACAAAACAGATATAATACATTAATTATTAAAACTAATATTACTATTTTACATGATAATAAAGCTATTGCTATAAAAGACATGATAATCATCGCCTGAACTAATTTATTATAAAATATTAAAGTATATGGTAATAAAATATTATATTTATTTGTTAAAGAATTTGTAATTGGAAAAACAAACATTAATACTTGAAAATTTTGAAAAATTTTACTTTTTAGATTTTCTTGTTGATATCTAAACACTTCTTGATTTAAAATTAAAAAAATACTAATGCCATAGCTTAAAACAAAACCAATATTAACTAAATTATAAGGATTTAAAATTAGATTAATGATTAAAACTATTAACGTTATATTTAAACTACTTACTTCTTTATCTTGTAAAACAAAATATGATTGGAAATAGTATACTTCAATTACTCTTTTAATTGATATGCCACTACCAGCAAGTATTCCATATATTGGTAAAAACACTATTATTAATTTTCTAATATTTTTATTAGTTACTTTTAAAAGTGCCAAACAAAATTCTAATGTTGTAATTATAAACATTATATGCATTCCCGATATTGTAAAAAGTTGAATAATTCCAATATTTGTAATATTTTGTTTTACTGTTTCATCACTTATTTTTTCACCTAAAACTAAAGAATTTATATAAATAGCTTGTTTAGGATAAGTTTGTTCAATTTTTACTTTTAATTGTTCTCGATAGTTCTTTAAATTATTAACTAAAGTTTTATGTTCCTTAATTTTTTGTGGATTACTTACTGTTATTGTATAATTTATTTTTTTACTTTTTTCATATTTTTGATAATCAAATGAGGACCTATTATTATATTTATTAGTTATTTGTTCAATACTCTTAATATTTACTTGATAAATATCACCATAGTGAATATTAATGTTTTCTTGAGTATAATTTTCACCTAAATAATAAAAAATATTTACTTTTTTATTATCTAGTTTAGTATCAAAACTTAAATAAGTCTCTGCTATTTTTAAATTATCTTGAATAGATAATGTTATTGTTTCATTTTCTTTAATCATTAAAGGAGCGTAAAAATGTAAATTATAAATTAACAAATACACTGTTATAAGTAATAAACTTATTATAAAAATTTTCTGCTTAGCTTTAAAATACGCTTGATTATTTCTAATAATTAATAAAATACCAATAACTAAAATTATAAAATTTATAATATTAGTTATTTGGAATATTCCAAAGATTAATACAATAAACCAAATAATTTCTTTCAAGTATAATTCTAATAATTTATTCATTAAACGGTTATATTATCTTCTATATTTTTATAAGTGCTTTCGCCTATTCCACTAACATTTTTGATTTCTTCTTTTGTTGTGAAATTTCCATTTTCTTCTCGATAAGCAATTATATCGGCTGCTCTTGATTCTCCAATTCCTGTTAAAGTGGTCAATTCTTCAGCGGTTGCTGTATTAATATTTATTTGTGAAGAACTTTCTAAGTTTTGATTTTTTTGCGAATTTTCCAAATTATTTTGTGAGTTACTTTTAGGGGTTTCACACATTTGTGACTCATCAGGAATAAATATTAATTGTTCATCAGTTATTTTTTGTGAAAGATTAACACATTGTGTGTTAGCATGTGAAAAACCTCCTGCTTCATCTATTACTTGTCCTACTCTAAATGAAGCATCAACTTCATATAATCCAGGATTAACAACTGCTCCTTTAACATCAACAAACACTTTATTATTAGTCTTTTCTTGCTTTTCTTTAGCTGCTGTAATTTCTTGTTTATTTAAATCTTTCGTATCAGAACTAATAATATTAGTAGGGTTAATATTAACTAAATTTAAAATCACTTTTATTAAAATAAAACTCACAAATAGAATAATTATTTTATATTTTCTTAATTTAACTAAAATTTTTGACACTTTTTTCTCCTTTCAAAAGTGAATAAATTATAAAAGTTTATCACATTTTTATTTTTTTTCACTTTTTATTATTTATTATTTATTTAGATGTGTTAAAATATATCTTGAAAGGACTTTTATGATTGATAACAATTTATGGAATACTATATGTAACGAACATAAAAAAGTAATTGGTGATTCTCTATTTGATTTTCTATTTAACAAAGCTTCACCATATAAAATAAATAATACTGAACTTATAATTATTGTCGATTCATTCAGTCTAAAATTTTTAGATCATGATTCGCAAAATTATTTATTATTAGCTAAAACTTGTGCTAATATTCTTTATTCTGATACCTTTAAATTAGAAATATTAGATACTATACCTAATAATCAATTTTTTAATAATACATCTACTAATGATGCTACTAATATAGATTTACAAAAACAACTAGAATCAATTCAAAGTATGCAAAATATACCTGAAGAATTGCCTAAACTTATTGCTGAAGAACCTTCTCCAACGACAAATATTTTTAAGAAAGTAACAACCGAAGATTCTTATAATAATAATTACAAACTAACTAAATTAAAAAGTAATTTAACTTTTAAAAATTTTTTTTATTCTTATGAAAATAAACAAGTTATTAATGGAGCAAAATTAATTATTAATGAAATAGAAAATCCTTCCATGAATCCATTATTTATCTATGGAGAAAGTGGAATCGGAAAAACTCATTTATTAAATGCTATCGGTAATGAAGTTTTAAATCTTCATCCTGAAAAAAATATTTTATACTTACATTCAACAGATTTTATTGAAGAATATACTTCGTTATTTAAAGGTGCTTTAGATAATACCCATAAAATAGATGATTTTAAAGAAAAATATAGTAATATTGATGTCTTATTAGTCGATGATATTCAAGCTTTAGAATCCAAAGAAGGTTCCTTAAATGAATTTTTTGATATTTTTGAAAAAATGCGGAATAAAAATAAAATGGTAATTATTGCTTCTGATAAACATCCTAATTTAATTAACTTTGAAAAACGTTTAATTACTCGTTTTTTATCAGGACTTAATTGTGAAGTAAAAATACCTGATACCGATACTAAAAAACAAATTTTTTCTTATTATGCTTTAGATAGAGATATTATCATTGATGAAGAAGCTATTTCAGTTTTTATTAATCATTCTAACAATGTCCGAGAATTATTAGGATATTTAAATGCTATTACTTTATCTTTTATTTCTAATGATAACTTTACTAATTCTATTAATAAAGAAGAAGCAATTAAAATTTTAAATACGACTAATGGTAATATTAATAAATTTGATGAAGAAGATATTATTAATATTATATGCGATCACTTTAAAGTTACAAAAAAAGATTTAACTTCTAAAAAACGTGCTAAAAATATTGTTACTTGTCGTCATTTTACTGCTTATTTTTTACGAAAAAATTTAAAACAAAAACATAATAAAATTGCTCATACACTAGGCTTTAAAGATCATACTGCCGCTATAAACGCTATTAAACAAGCTCAAAAGAAATCTAAAACTGATAAATATCTAAAAGACTTTAATAAAATATCACAAATCATTAATTAAGAATGTGATTAAATACTGATAAAATAACTACTAAACATCCTACATTTTTAAGTTACACACATTATCACACGCTTATTATTATTATTATCTATTAATATAGTAATAAACAAACAAGAAAAATTTTAAAATTTTGTTAAAATAAATACTTAAGGAGAAAAATGAAAAATATGAATATAAATATCCATAAATCAGATTTAAATAAAGCATTAAATATTGTAGAAAAAGCTTTATCAAATAAAAATGTAATAGAAACTTTAAAAGGAATTAAAATTGAAGTAACTAATGAAAACATTATTTTCACTACTTCTAAAAGTGAAATAGCAATTGAATATAGTCTTAAACTTCAAGATATTGACATTAAAGTTCAAACGCCAGGTATCATTGTAATCCCTGGGTTTTATTTCATTAATATTATCAGAAAGTTAAATTCTAATTATATTAAAATTGAAAAAATAAATAATCTTATTAACATCCAAGCTAATAAATCACATGTAGAATTAATTGAATTAGATAGTAGTTCATATCCTAATATAAATTTTGAATTAAATGATGCTAAAATATTAGAATTAAATAAAAATACTTTAATTGAAACATTTAACAAAACTAAATATGCGATTTCTAATAATCCCTTAAATCAAATATTAACAGGAATAAATTATAATTTTACAAAAGATTATTTAAAAGTATTTACAACAGATTCTTTAAGAATGATTTATTATAAAGTAGAACAACCAACTAATGAAGATATTAGTTTTACAATTAATAAACATATTTTACAAGATATCAATAAAATTTTTGAATACATTGAAGAAGACAATATTAATTTACATTTAACTGATAATCAATGTTTAATAAAATCTGATACTATAAAAATTAAAAGTCGTTTATTAGATGGAAGTTTCCCTAATATTGAAAAAATTATTCCTACTACAAATACATTTAATTATATAATTAATAAACAAGACATTTTAGAAGCTTTACAAAGGGTTGTTTTATTAACTGAACGTAATGAAAGTATTGTAGTTGCTAAAATTGAAAATACTTCACTATCTTTAAAATCATCACATAAATTTTTAGGAGCAATTGAAGAATACTGTCAAATTTCTCATTTCCAAGGAAATGCTTTTGATATTGCTTTTGATCCTTACTTTTTATTAGATGCTGTACAAATTATAGATGAAGATGAAATAAAATTAGAATTTATTGATGAAATATCAGGATTTGTTATTAAAAGTCCAACTAATGATAATATTATTAACATTATTTCACCAATTAGGATGAACTAATGGAAAAAATAATTATAAATACAGAATATATTCAATTAGTTCAATTATTAAAAATGTTAAATTATATTTCTTCAGGTGGAGAATGTAAATATTTTATGAATGAAAATAAAATTTTAATAAATAATGAAATTCCTTTTGAAAAAAGAAAAAAAATATATGATAATTTTGAAGTAATAATAAACGATAAGGAATACTTAATAAAAAGTGAAATTAAAAAAGATTAGTTTATTTAATATTAGAAATCATCAAGAATTAGAATTATTATTTACTAATAATAATTTAATTTTAGGTAATAATGCTGTTGGAAAGACAACCGTTGCTGAAATAATTTATTATTGTTGTTTTTTTAAATCATTCCGTACTAATAATATTTATGATTTAATTCAATTTGATAAAAAAGAAGCACAAATTAAATTAATTTATGAAGATAAAAATCAAGAAAATGAAATTATAGTTAATTTTTTTAATAATAAAAAAAAATTATTTTATAATCAACAAGAAGTAACTAATTTATATGATATTTTATATAAATTTAATGCTTTGATAATTTCTCCATCAAATATTGATTTAATTAATGCCGCACCAGCAATTAGAAGAAATTATTTAAATATGTTTATTGCCCAAATTAATCAAGAATTTTTAAAAAATTTAATTAAATATAAAAAATTAATAAAAATAAAAAATAAAATTTTAAAAGATTATAAACAAACAGGTCAAATAGATAAAATTTATTTGAATATACTTAATGAAGAATTAGAAAGTTTAAATTTAAAAATAATTAGTAAACAAAATCAAGTAATAAATAATTTAAATGATAAAATAAATGATATAATACAAGACGTAACTAAAAAATCAGAATCTATAAAAATTAAAAATCTTATAATTAGGGAAAATAAAACAAAAGAGCAAATAATTCAAGAAGAATTAAAATATGGTCAAACACTTAAAGGTAATCATTTAAATGATCTTGAATTTACTTTAAATAATAAATTATGTAAAGCTTATGCTTCCCAAGGACAAAAACGTTTAATAAGTTTAAGTTTTTTTATTGCTCAAAGTCAAATAATGTATTATGAAAAAGGAGTAAAACCATTAATTATTTTTGATGATGTTTATTTAGATTTAGATTTAAATAGACAAATTAAACTGATGAATTATATTGAAAAAGAAAATCAAACAATTTATATTACAACTAATTTAGAAAAAATGGAAAGTTTGATTCAAAAACAAGAAAAATATAATATAATAAATATAGTGTAATTTATCTTATAGTAATAGTTCGTATTTTAAGTTAAAATAACTTAAAATAAATTAAAAGGAGAAAGATGGCAAACGTAAAAAATTATACAATACCTTATGTAATAGAGCAAACAGATGTAGGAGAAAGAAGTTATGATATATATTCAAGATTATTAAAAGATCGTATAATCTTTTTAAGTGGTGAAATATATGATGAAATGGCCAATGTAATTGTTAGTCAATTATTATTTTTAGAAATGGAAGATCCAGAAAGTGATATAACAATCTATATTAATTCTCCAGGAGGAAGTGTAACAGCTGGATTAGCAATTTATGATACGATAAATCATATAAAAAACGATGTAAAAACCGTTTGTGTAGGAATAGCCGCCTCAATGGGAGCCTTTTTATTATCAAGTGGAACAAAAGGGAAACGTTATTCATTACCATCAGCTGAAGTTATGATTCATCAACCATTAGGAGGAGCACAAGGACAAGCTTCAGATATTGAGATAAGTGCGAAAAGAATAATACGTATGAAAGAACAATTAAATCATATCTTAAGTGAAAATACAGGAAAATCAATGAAACAAATTCAAAAAGATACTGATCGTGATAATTTCTTTTCTGCTCAAGAAGCAAAAGATTATGGATTAATAGATGAAATAGTATAATATAGATTTATAAGTTAAAGTTTGTTTATATTGATTTGAAATATAAACAAGCTTTTTTTAAAGGAAGAAGTAAAAGTAGAAATGAAGAAATAGTAAAAATCTTTAAATTATTTAAAGGAACCGAATCAATGGGTCGAGGAATTCCAATAATATTAGAACATTATAAAGAAGAAATATTTGAAATATTAGATGATGAATTAATAATTACATTTCCTAATAAAAATTATCAACAAATAACGAAGAGCTAAGATAAAATAGCGAAGAGCAAAGATAATATAGCTAAGAGAGAAGAGAAAATAGCGAATAGCAAAGATAATATAGCGAAGAGCGAAGATAATATAGCGAAGAGCGAAGATAATATGGCGAAGAGCGAAGATAAAAAAAAGGTTAATAATCA
>JBKDZV010000013.1:0-9119 GCA_047971455.1 Mycoplasmatales bacterium
CTTTAAAAACTAAATTTTGATAATATGCTAAATTAGGAGTTGTTCTTGTAGGTTCAATAAAATCAGCAATATAAATAATCTTCGCAATATTATCCATGTCTTTATGACCTAAAGTATGATATTTAACCGCGTTTAAAATTTGTCTATCAGTAATCTTAAATTGTTCTCGTAAAATTATAGTTCCTGTATAAGAGTGCCAAGCTGGTTTGATATTTTTAACTTCTTCGTTAGCAAAATATTTATTAATTAAAGTGGCGGCTTCCAAGTCCTTCATTTCTTTAGTAATATCATGTCCTAAAGCAGCAATTTTAAGTTTTTGTAAATCTTCTTGGTAAATTTCTCCTAATTTAATTGCTGTAGCAACGACAGATAAGACATGATTATATCTTTTAGTTGATAAGTTTTGTTGTAAATACGTTTGTAAAACTTGTTCTAAATTAGCGTTCATTAATTACATCTCCAATAAGTTTTCCCATACATAAATAAGTTCCAATATTATAACCACCAGTAAAACAGTTAATATCAAGTAATTCACCAACTAAGAAAAGATTAGTATTGATTTTAGATTCTAAGGTTGTCGGATTAATTTCTTTTAAATTAACCCCCCCATTAGTTACAAAGGCAGTTTTAAAGCCTTTAATATCTGAAATTCTTAAAGTAAGTGAATTATTTTCGTCTAAAAAAGGAACCAATTTTTTAGGAGGATTTACAGGTAATAATTTAATCGTTACTATTTTATCTTTCATTAAGGCTTCTTTAGCATAAAAAGATAAATTTAAAGCTAACGGACCACTTAGACCAAAATGGGTAAATAAAATATCTTTAGTTATAACCTTTTTTTTCTTTTTATTAACATATAATTCCCCTTGACAGTTAATTAAAGAAATTCCTTGTAATGTTTTATTTTCAATAAGAGGTTCATTAATAACTAACGGAGCTTCAGCAGGTAAGAGTTCAGTAATGGAATGATTTAAAGAAGTTACTAAATCATAAGAAGTAAATCCTTGAGATATTTGGGGATAAGTAGCTCCACCCATTGCTAAGACTAAATATTTAGCAGAAAATTTTTGATCAATAATATAATGTTGCTTAAGATATTCAATTTTTTGGACTAAATAATTTAATTTAATTGTTTTTTGGGGATGATTAGTTATTTTTTGTTCAAAAAAATTAATCACATCTTTAGCATTATTACTTTTAATTAACATTCGATTATTATCCTCTTCTTTAACAGGAACTTGATTAGTATTAAAAAAATCAATTAATGCTTGAGGAGCATAGTGATTAAAAGTAGAATATAAAAATTTATTATTTTTTGGAATATTTTCAATGAAACTAGCAATATTTTTATTATTAGTAACATTACAACGACCACCACCACTAACTCTAATTTTCCCACCTAAAAAACGATTAGCATCTAATAATAACACTTTTTTATTTTTAATTGTATAACTACTCATTAATCCACAAGGACCTGACCCGATTACAATTACATCATATTGTTCCATAAATCCCCTTTATAAATTATTGATTAAAATGAATCGTTACTAAATTTAGTAACTTGTTTAAACTCACTATCATCAGCAATATATGCTAATTCTATTTTATCTCCAACTTGAGATAAGATTAAATCAGTTGTTAAATCTTTATCAATTTGATAAATATTAGTATCATCTTGGAGTTTTAAATAAAAGAAATTTTCAAAATAATTAATTCTTTGAATTACTCCACTAACTTTTTTAGTACTAACATCTTGGGTTTTTAAGACATTATTATTTTTTAATTGGTTATAATAATCTTTTTTAGCACTTGGTACATCATCACCAATTCCGACAATATTATAATTTTCTACCGAAACAAAAGCGTATTGTTTAACTAAACCATCATTATCTTTTAAAGTCATAAAGTAAGTTGGCTTATTATATAAATCTAATAAAATTGGTTCAGAAGCACTATAATTATATTGTTGTACTTTACCTTGAGCTGAACTTTTTGCAGCGTCTTCAGTAGCTCCATTTAAAGTATAAAAAATAGTGTTTTTACTCTTTATATCTCGAACAATAAATCCGACAGTTGCATCATCAATTTTAATAGAAGTCATTCCAGTATAAAAATAATGATTATTGTTAACAAAAACATAATAAATCCCACTTGTAGGTCTAATCATTTCTTTTAGGGTAAAAATACTATTTAGCCAACCATTTTTATAAGCTCCATAATAGGTTAATTGTTGTTTAATCATTTCTTTCGGATAAACCCTATCAACCCATCTAGGTAAGTCTTTATCATCAACAGTATAATAATTACTTGCTCCATTTTGCGCATCAATTACTGTAACTCCAGTAGCATCTAAACCACTAAAGCCAATCGTTGGTTGATAAGTAGAAACAACCCAATAAGGTTTACCAGCATCATCAATTTCAAAAGAATAATCAGTTAATCCTTTAAAAAAATTATTTTGTAAATAAGCATAACGTTTAATGTTATTATTAAAAAAAGACTTTTCAGAATATTGAATTTTAAGTGGTTCGCCATTAACATCTTGAACTAATTTTACATCATTAGGATTAGTAGCGGAAACATAAATATAACCTGGAATAGTATTTTTATTTTGTAACCATTTAAAAAAATTTTGTGGTTCTAAAGGGGCAATCCATGCTAAATCATTAGCAGTAGAAACTAAATAATATTCACCAATAGAAAATTGAGAACCCAAACCTAAATCTTCTCCTAAAACTTTATCACCTAATTTTTGGGCTAATTCATAATCAACAACTGGGATTATTTCATCAGAAATATTAGCTTCATTAGAAGCATAATCTAAAGTTTGTACATCCCCAATTAAGTCATAATAAGCTTGAGAACGAAAAATAGGTGCTGATAAAAGTAAAATAATTAAGTAAATTAAGACAGGAAGTAAAATAATTGTTGTAATTATTTTTTTAAATTTTGGTTGTTGTAATTTATTACTAAAAAATATTAAAATAACTACTAAAAGATTAATTAACCAAAAAATAAATCCTTCTTGATAAATCGGGTTAAGAATTGGTGTTTTAAAATAAATAATTAAACTTAATATTAATATATAAAAAATAAAAAGAATAATTTTAGTTTTAAAAGTAAAAGTTTTATTAAAATTATGCACTTTTTTAGTATATTTTTCTCGATTATTATCGACAAATTCTGCTTGATATTCCATTGTTTTTCTCCTAAGTTTATTATATATTATAACATTTAAAATAATATTTAATAAGATATAAAATAAAAAAAAGCAATAATAAGACTAAGGAGGTAAAATGAAAATATCATTAATAATAGAAAAAATGATTCAAGAAGCAAATTATTTAGAGGTTACAGATATTCATTTTGCCCCTAAAGATGGAGAAGTTCAAATATTTTACCGTATGTTAAATAAATTAAAATATCAAAAAAGTATTAACTTAGAAGAATATAATAAATTATTACGTTACGTTAAATTCAAATGTCGCTTAGACATTTCTAAAACAAAAGAATTTCAAGATGGGTCATTTTATATAGAAAATGATAAGAAAAAAATCTTTTTAAGAATTTCTACATTACCTTTGCTAAATAGTGAAAGTTTAGTAATCAGGTTATTAAATGATGATATATATATTAAATTAGAAGATATTTCATATATTAAAGCAGATATTGAAGTAATTCAACAAACAATCAAAAGACAAGTCGGACTATTTATTTTTACCGGACCAACAGGAAGTGGTAAGACCACAACCATGTATTCCATTTTAAATACGATTATTGAGCAGTCTTTTAAAAAAGTTATTACAATTGAAAATCCAGTAGAGATAATTAATAATAATTTTATCCAAGTTCAAGTTGAAGAAAAATTAAATATTGACTATGATAATGCTTTAAAAGCTGTATTACGACAAGACCCTGATATTATTATGATTGGTGAGATTAGAGACGAAAAAACAGCAAGAAATGTTTTTCGAGCAGCTTTAACAGGGCATACTGTAATTTCAACAATGCATACTAAAAACGTTAGTGGTGTAATTAGAAGATTTTTAGATTTTGGATTTTTAAAAAGTGAAATAGAAGCTGTTTTAATTGGGATTTCTAATCAAAGACTATTATTAGATAAAAACGGGATGATAAAATCAGTCTATGACTATGCAATAGGTCAAGAATTACAAGACTTAATAGAAGGAAAAGGAAAAAATGAAGGTATTGAAGCAAAAATTAAAAAAATACAGCACCAAAATAACCTTACAAAAAAAGAAATTACTCCAAAAGAAAATTAAAATAACAGAACAAAAAGTTATTTTAAGTAATATTAGTATGATTATTAACCAAGGATATTCTTTAAATGAAACTATAAAGTTATTAGCAACCAAAAAAGAATTTAAAATAATTTTTGATGAATTATCGTTAGGAGAATCATTTACACAAACTTTAAAAATTTTAAAATTTGATCATGATATTTTATTAGTTATTGAGATTAGTGAAACTAGTGGTGAATTATTGTTAGGAATTAATAAAGCCTTAAATATTATTGAACAAAAAATAAAAAATAAAAATGAAGTAGGGGAAAGATTAAAATACCCGATTATTTTAGGAATAATTTTAACCGGAGCAATTTATTTTGTATCGCATTTTTTATTACCAATGTTTATTAATGTTTATGATAATTTTGGGATAGAAATGTCAATTAAAATGTTAATATTTTTTAAATTTTTACAACTCCTACCACAAATGGTCATTAGTCTAATTATAATATTATTAATAATCAATTTTTACATTAAATTACAAGAAAGTAGTGATATTTTTAAATTAATTATGAAAAATAAATTAATCAAAAAACAATATTACAAAATGTATAATCAAATTTTTTTATTAAATTTATATAATTTATTAGATATTGGGTTAAAATTAGATGAAATTTTTTTAATCTTTGCTACCCAAAAATATAATTACTTATTACAAGTAGAAAGTAAAAAAATTTATCAAGCACTATTACAAGGTGAAGAACTTCATAAAATTTTAAAAAAGCGAAAAATTTATAATGAAGCGTTAATCTTGGCAATTAAAGAAGGTTTTAAATACAATACTTTAAATTCTAACTTAAAAAATAATTTATTAGTTCAAGAATTAAGTATTGAAAAAAAAACTCAAAAATATTTATTTTTAATTCAACCATTATTTTATTTATTTTTTGGAATAATTATAATTATGCTTTATGCTTGTATTTTTTTACCAATGTTTAAAATAATGGATGGAATATAAAGGGGGGAAATGTTTAAAATAATTAAAAATAATCAAGGATTTACATTAATGGAAATGTTAATGGTAATGTTTATTATAGCGTTATTATTATTATTGACCATACCTAATATAACGAAGCATAAAGATAGTGTGAACAAAACGTCATGTGAAGCTTATGCCGATATGGCACAAACTCAAGGAATAGCCTATGAGATTGCCGAAGGTGAAGATTTAACTTCAATTGATCAATTGGTATCTAATGGTTATATTCCTTCAGCAACTTGTGATGATGGAACACCGTTAGTTTTATCAGGAAAAGGAGAAATAACCGTTAATACTGATGAATAATCAAGGTTACACACTAATGGAAATGTTAATGGTTTTAGTAATTGTAACTACAATCTTTTACCTGAGTAGTATGAATTTTTTAAAAACTAAAGAGCAAATCGAATTAACTAATGATGTTCAAGTTTTAGCCCAAGCTTATCAAAGCTTACAAGCTAAAGCTTTAACATTAAATCAAGCAACAAGTTTAGAATTTACGGAAAGTAATTTTATATGTAAGATAGATGTAGAAGAAGTTTGTCATTATGATTACCATAACCATTATGAATTAAATAGTAATTTTTCTAATAATACAATTTTAATAAACGATGATGGGAATGTGTTAATGGGAGGAACAATTACTTATAAATATCAAGGATTTACCAAAAGTTTAGTTATCACAATTGGGAGTGGGCGTTATGAAATTAAATAACCGTGGTTTTTTACTATATGAAGCTTTAATTAGTTTAGTTGTTTTAAGTAGTTTTATTATTTTTTATACTAGCTTAATTCAAATAACACAAAAGCAACAATATTATAATAAAATTCATTTTGAAGCCTTAATGGCTTTTAAAGCTTCAATTTATAATAAAGCCGAAAATAACACTTATTTACAATTTAATGAACCAGGTTATGTTTCAGAACAAAATAAGGGAGAGTATTGTATTATTTATGAAGAATATAATAAACAACAAAAAATTTGCACTAAATAACCAGGGTTATACACTGATAGAAGCTTTGATGAGTTTATTTATTTTTGCTATTGTCATCGTTAGTTTATTAAACTTTTTAAATGTTACCAAAACTAATTTAGACAATAACTATAATTTTAAAGAAGTTAGTCTATTTTTTTCACAAATTCAAGAGGACTTTTTAGAGAGTAAAAAAATCAAAGTAAAAAGTTCTCAAGAATTGATCTTAAACAATTATTTAAATGAAGAAATCGAATATAAATATGATAGAAATAGATTAATTAGACAAAAAAATCATAAGGGGTACGAAATTATGTTAAATAATGTTCAAAGTTTAGAGTTTTATACAAAAAAACATTTATTACACCTAAAAATTAAATTTAAAAATTTAAAAGAAAATTATGACTGGGTTCTTAATAATGTTTAAAAATAACCGCGGTTTTTTCTTTCCTACGTTAATGGTCTATATAATTATCTTTTTAATCTTATTAACATTCATGGTGTATAACAATTTAGCAAATCAAATAATGCTAAAGTCTGTAGAACAAGAAGTATACTATGAGGAAGCCTTATTACAAAGTACAGAATATATTCAGGAAGTTATCAATAGTAAAGAAGCTTATGATAAAGTTTGTCAAAGTTTAAGTTCTCAACAAAAAACAATAACTAAAAATTTGCAAGTTCAAGGTTTTTGTATTATAAGTTTAGTTGATGACTTTTATGATAAATTTAAACGTCGAGTACCTAAAGATACTCAAGAACTACCATTATCAGAATATAATCAAGGGTTACAAGAAATTCAAGCTTTTAATAAACGGCAAAAGTTTCTTATTGATACTAGTTTTTTAGAAGAGTATTGTAAAGAACTCTTTAGGAAATATGTGGATGAACCTTTAGAAGAATTTCCAGAGTGGGACGAATTAAAGGAATTAGCTGACAAATTAGTAAATCAATATATTATATTTAATATTGAAACAAAAGCCACTACTCTTTTAGCAGAGTCAGAAAAAGTCTTAATTTTTTATGATTGTGATTTAAAAAAAGTGCGAATGATTGTACACACATAGCCACTATGTAAAAATAGTTAATAATTATTAAAAAATATTAAACTATATAAATAAGACTAAATAATATAAAATCTAGTAATTATATGTGTTTTAGAATTAAGTCTAGATTTTAAAAATTTAATAATATATTTATAATTAAATACCAAATAGATAACAAAGATGATATAATGTAGTATAGTAAAAAATTATGTGAGGTCTTATGGATAACTTAAGTAACTATTCTATTTTAAAATTACAGGAATATAAAGGATTAACAAATACATTAATTGATAAAATTGAAAACAATTTAACACATATTGAAACAATGTTAACATATGAAATGATGAATTCTAATTTTTTCCATAAAGAAAAGATGATTGTTAATTATAAATTGTTTGGGAAATTAACAATTAGAAAGTATAATAAATTATATTTACAAGATTTAGAAGCATTAAGATTAGATTTAATAGAAAGTTTAAAAAAAGATAAAGTTAAAACAAATAATGAGTTAATTATTAGTAGTATTGAACAATTAATTGAATTAATAAATATTCCGGTAGAAGTTAAAATAGAAGAAAAAATCGATAAAATGACAAATAATTTTATTGAAAATATAACAGCAATAATGGTAGAGAGTAATCCAGAGGCATTACTAAATTTAGCAGATGAAAAACTAAATGATGAAAGACAACAAATAAAAGAAATAGTAAAAGAAAAGCAAGTAAAAGAATTAGAAGAAGCTCCTCAAAGTAAAAAAGTAGGAGTAGATTTAAATCTTGGTCTTAAACCTGGAATAGATATTGGAGTTGTTAAAGGAGAAAAAGAATCCAAAGTAGAAACTGAAGAAAATATAAAGGAAAAATTAGAAACAGAAATAAAAGAAGAAGAACCTGAAATAGAAGAAGTAAAAGAAGTTGAGACTGAAGAACCTGAAATAGAAGAAGTTGAGACTGAAGAACCTAAAATAAAAGAAGTTGAGACTGAAGAACCTAAAATAAAAGAAGTTGAGACTGAAGAACCTAAAATAAAAGAAGTTGAGACTGAAGAACCTAAAATAAAAGAAGTTGAGGCAGAAGAAGAAATAAATGTTGAAGAACTAGAAGATAAAGAACTTGACGTTTCTGTTAATAGTATTTTAGAAGAAATAGAAATAGATTTGGATTCAAAAGTAAAAGAATTAGATTTGGATTCTGAAGATATAATAAAAGAAGTTGAAAATAATATGGAAGAAGATTCTTTAGTATCAGATTCTGAAGAGAAAGAATTAAAAATTATAGAAACTGAAAAGATAAATATCGATGTAGATGTTGAAGAATTATTAAAGGAAAATAATTTTGAAAATGATACAAGTGTTGATATCGAGGAATTATTAAAAGAGATAGAAGAATTTTCCGAAGATATTAAAGCAGAAAAAAAAATAACTGAAGAAGAAAACCAAGATACTAATGATAAGATAGCAGAGTTAGATTCTGATATAGAAGAATTAGAAATTAATAATTTAGATGATATTTTAGATAATATTAATGCTCCAACAAAAGATTTAAATCTAGATAATATTGAAAATATTTTATCAGAAGTAGAAGATTTTTTAGAAGAAGAAGAAATTGAATTAGAGGAAAAAGAAGAGCTAGAGATAGAAGAAGTTGAATTAAAGGAAAAAGAAGAAAAAGTTAATATTGAGGAAATTGAAGAAGTAAAATAAGAAAAAGTTAATATAGAAGAAATAGAATTAGAGGAAAAAGAAGAAAAAGTTAAGATTGAGGAAATTGAAGAAGTAAAAGAAGTAGAAAAAAACCCCAAAAAAGAAGAGCTA
>JBKDZV010000014.1:0-6110 GCA_047971455.1 Mycoplasmatales bacterium
AAGATTTAAAAATACTTGTAAGCAAATTAAAAGCAGATAGCAAAAATGAAGATAATCACGATATAAGTGTGATAAGAAATGCTTTTTGTCATTATAATAAAGAATTATTTGAATTAAGTATGTTAGATATGATTAACTTGATTCGATATTTATGTTCTTTTGATAGAAAGCAAAAAAATAATGTAATAAGAGCAATTGTTAATTATTTAAATAGAAAAGGGATAAGTGTTGAGTTTGAATTTAATCAAAATCATTTTATTGATAATATAAATTTGAGTAATAGAACAGAAGAAAAATTAAAACCTTATCATTCTGATTATAAATTAGATTTAATGAAAAAGTTAATTAAATTTTAAGTTATAAAATATAGTAAAAAATAAGTAATTTGTGAGATTAATTATAAATTAGTTGAAGAACTAAATAGTATATTGATATACTTAAATAGTTGATTAAAGTAAGCTTAGATTCATTAGCTTTCAATACTCTTTTTAAAGCGATACCTAATAAAATATTTTAATTAATACATGAGGTATTCAAAAAAGTAAAAATAGTGGTAAATAGAAAATATTTATATAACTAATGTTGATATATTTGAAAAGAACATATATAAAAACTAGTAAAAGAAAAATACTTATTATAAAAATATATATCTTTATGAATTGTTGGGAAATATCAGTTATAAGCATTATAAAATGGTAAAAAATTAAATTAACTAAATGTTAAGTGTCATAAAATAATAAAAAAGTAAAAACCTTTCTTACAAATAGTGCAAGAAAGGTTTTTTGATAGTAGTAAATATTACTAGAATGAATTGCAAGCTATAAGCTCTTATAGTTTCAGCTGTTCTACAATGAAATATTGTATTTTGAATCTGAATAAGTGTTAATTGTTTATGAAACAAATGCATTGAATTATAGGAAGTTATAGAATAAATAAATATTATAGTAGGTATGTTAGTAATTTGGTATAATAGTACAATAGAATATTAAATTATAAAAGGATATTAAGTTATGAATAGTCTAAAAGAAATAATAAAACAAAAAATAGAGTTTATGGATGAGAGTCGAATAGAAGTAATAAGCAAACATATAATAGATAATTTTAATAATTATACAGATAATAGATATTTATAACCTTTGCTTACAATATTAGAGAATTTAATAGAGTATAAATGAAAAATGAATTAAACTGATATTAAGAAAATTATCTAGAAAGTATTTGCTATTATCACATCTAATACTTTTGTAGAATAGTTTCCTGTTCAAAGTAAGAATTAAAAAATAGAAGAAAAGATAAAAAAATAATTAGGAGTACAGATGATAAATATAGAAACTTTAAAGCTGTTAAAAAATTCAAGACAAGATAGTTACAAAGAACTAAAAGGACTATTTTTATATCATACAAATAAAATTGAGGGGTCTACATTTACTCAATTACAAATTTCATTATTAATAAATGAAGGAATAGTACAAGGACAGCATAATATTGATGATATTATGGAAACTAATAATTCAATAGAGTTATTTGACTTAATAGTAGATGGTCTTGGAAAAGATAAAATAACAAAGATATATTTAAGACAAATGCATAATATCTTAAAAGCTAAGACTTCAGATGAAGATAGAGGATTTGCAGGTAAATTTAAGCCTATTCCAAATATGATAAGTGGAAGTAAGGTAAAGTTAGCACAGCCATATGAAGTAGAAGAAAAGTTAGAAGAGTTATTGTCAAGAAAAATTAAAAGTATAGAAGATATTGCTATTTTTCATAAAGATTTTGAAATGATTCATCCATTCACAAATGGTAATGGTAGGATTGGGAGAATGTTAGTATTTAAGCAATGTTTTGAAAATGATATAGTCCCTCCATTAATTTTAGATGAACATTCTTTAGAATATAAAAAAGCATTAGCTGAAAGTCAGTTAACAGATGATAATAGTTTTATAATAGAATCATTCAAGGAAGGGCAAGAAGAAATAAAAAACACGGATATATATGCTTTTTTGAAAGAAATAGAAAAAATTGATATAAAAGATAAATCTGATGTCTAATTGGAAAGTATAAATAAAACTATATCAGAAATTTGGTAATTAAGAATTAAGTTAATTATATTTGATATAATAATACTATTTTAAATATGTTAAAGGAGAAAAATATGAATACTATTAAATATTTACATGGTTTATTAATAAAAGATTTGTTGATTGAACAGTTAAATGGTAACTTACGAAAAATTAATGTCAAAATAAGAAATCTAAGTAAAAAACTAGAAATATCACCAGTAATTGATGATGTTTTTGAAAATGAAATTAAATTAATTTTAAAAAGTTAATAATTTTGTAAAAGTTGACAAAATAAAAGTAAAGAGTTATCATATTTTTATAAGTTAAAAAAAGGGAGGTATTATGGAGAATTATGTTGATGTTCCTGTAAATATAGATAACACTATATTAGAGGTTCAAGATACAAACAATCATATTGCGATTGATGTTGAGGATAAATTTAATAAAGATGTGTCTTTTGGTGATTTAGATTTAGAAAATATATATAAACAAATTAAAAAAGATATTATAATTGAGGATGAAAAATCTTTAGATGATATTATTGAAAATAAAAATTCTCTGAATATTGATAATTAATTTTGGAGAAAGTGGTTGCTTATGGGATTAAAATAAAAATATAATGGTAATGTATCAGTAGTTACTATATTTTTAGGAATAACAGTTTTAAGATTATGAAATTTATCATATGCTAAAATTAATTTATAAATATTTTTTAATTATGATTTAGTGTAATCAATTAAAAATATATTCATATCAAAGAGTAGTATTTAAGGTGGTTCCAAATAATACCGTTCTTTGGTACCATTAGATAGAAATTTATAAATATTTGAATTAAGACAAGTAGTTTTAATTCAAATATTTTTTTAATAATATGATATTAAAACTTATATTTTGTTAAATATTAAAAACAGAAGAATTTATCATACTGGGGAGTATGTATTCCACTATTTTTTGAAAAATTAAAAGTAAAGTTAAATAAAGTAATATAATGGAAGTATTGAGAGGAGAATAAATTGATTTCAAAACAATTACTTAAAACAATAAAAATGTATATGAACCTTTAGATTTACAAATTACACTTCCACCAGTAGAAGGAATATGAAATCGGGAATATAGCGCAGTTTGTTTTGGAAAAATGGCTTAAATGTAGTATATAGAGAAGCCAAAATCACTCCTAAAAAAATAGGTCAATTTGTAGTATTTGGAAAAAAAAAGAAAGGAACAAATGTACCTTACGATAGTACTGATAATATAGATAGATTAATTATTAATGTTTGTCAAAAAGATAATATTGGACAATTTATTTTTAATAGAGAAATATTAATCAAAAAAATACTTACCCATAAAGAAATATTAGATAAAATGGCATTCGGATTATATCCTCCATGGTCAAAACCAATATCAAAACAAGTAATTACAACACAAAAATGGTAACTAGACTATTATGTTTCATTTACAGATACAAGTGAAAATCCTTTGAAAATGAAAAAACTATTAAAAAACTAACATGGAAATAATGTTAGTTGATATTCTAGATAAAATAGGTAAGTCTGAGTATGATGAGATAAAAATTTAATGGTGAAATTGGCAGACACGAAGGATTTAAGATTCTGTGAAAATTATCCCGTATTAGTTTAAGTCCGATCATTGGTATCATCGAAAATTTTCTATCTAAAAAATATATTCTAATATTAGCCTTAATTATTCTAAAAAGGAATAATACATATATACATATATATTAGTAGTATGATATATATTTTAATATAATAGCTATATATAAATAAACACATATAGGAGAATATAATGAAAAAAGGAATAATTTTATGTCTTATAGCAACTATGTCTTGGGGCGGAATGTTTTTAGTAACAGGAGAAATATTAAAAGTAATGGATCCTTTTTATATGACATTATTTAGGTATATTCCAGCAGGAATATTATTTTTAATAATTTTATTAATTATAGAAAAAGCTAATCCATTAAAAAACATAAACAAGAAAGATTTGTTTATGCTGTGGGGGTTAGGAACATTAGGATTTTGTGGGTTTAGTTTTTTAGTTTTTTTAGGTCAAAGTTTAAGTAAAAATGGAAGTATAATAGCTTCGATAATGATGGGGATTCAACCATTAATAGCTGTTATTATTGGTAAGTATCTTAGAGGTGGAAAAGTTAAAAATTTTTCAATATATATGATGTTTCTTGCACTAATAGGAGTAATTTTTGTAGTAACAAATGGTAAAATATCAAGTTTATTTATAAGTGAAAATATAATACCAGTAGTTTTGATATTTTTAGGAGCAACTTCATGGGTAATATATTCTACAGGTGTTACTTTCTTTGAATATTCACCTATTAAATATACTGCCTTAACTAACTTATTAGGAGGATTGAGTATTATCTTCATAGTAAGTATTATGACTATTTTAGGGTATTTAGATTTACCTTCAGTAAGAACGGTATATACTTTAATGCCTAACTTTTTATATTTAATTTTTATAGCAGGAGCACTGGCAGTTTTATCATGGAATAACGGAAATAAACTTTTAGGTCCAATTAACGCTAGTTTATTTATGAGTGTAGTACCTATTACAACATTTAGTTTATCAGTAATATTTTTAGAGAGAACAATTAGTATTTATGAATTTATAGGTTTAATTTTAGTAATAAGTGCATTAATAGGGAATAACACAGCTATAAGAAAAAAGTTATAAATATTTTTAAGGTACTTAAAAAATGTCAAAACTTAGAATATGATAAATTATTAACTTTAAATAATAATAGAATTAAAAAAACATTACTATTAACTTCAGGGACAAGTAGTAATACCTAAAATAATTCAAAAAACTAGTAGAGATTTCAACAAAAGAAAGCAAAATATTAATAGTATATTAAAATTAAAAAAAGATAAAAAATATAACTTTTGGTGACAATGCCTTTATATCATGCTTCTATATTAGGATGGTTTAGATACGTTTTATTATTCAATTCAACATTAATTTTAACTGATTTTTTGGAGAATAAGGTTCTTGATAAAAGTTAATTGATAATAAAATAAATTCGCTGTTAATAACACCGAATAAGATAAAATTATTAAAAGAGAAAAGTAAAATGGAATTTGTTATTGTAGGTGGGTCGTATTTTTATACAAAAAATAAAAATAAGGCTTTAGAACAACATAAAAATAATGTATTTGAATATTATGGAACTTCTAAAACAGGTGTAAATACTTTAACTAAAATAACATTACAAGATAATTTGCATAGTACTCCATTGAAAAAAATTGATTTTAAAATTTTAGATGAAAAGGGCATTATTAAAGATGAGGGGATGGAATTATTAATACATTCTTATGAGATATATAATGGAATTAATGGAATTTAAAAAAAAAATATTATTTATAAAAGATTATTTTCCTAATGTACAAATAAAAGATTATAATAAGGTATTAGATTTATTAATGAGTATTAGTGGAATAAATGATATCAAAGTAGTTTATAAGAATGATAAATTTAATTTTATTATTGAAGCAACTACAAATAAAAAAGTAATCAAAGTATTAATAGAACATTACTTTTTAAAACATGCTTCTATTAAATTTTGTAAAAATATAAAATATTCTTTGACTGGTAAAATAGGAGAAAGCATGAATTATTTAAAATTTTTAGCTTTATTATTGACAATGTATTCTTTGACTGGTAAAATAAAAGTATAATGAACTAAATTTTTAAAAGAGGAGAAAGTGTGAATTATTCAAATTTTCTAGATTTATTGTTGACAATGGAAAATGCAAAAACCATAACAGAGGCTGCAGATAAATTATATTATAGTCAATCAAAAACATCTAAACTAATAAAAAAATATGAAGAGCAATTTAATATTAAATTGTATGAAAAAAATAAAAACAATATATTATCATATGAAGGAAAGAAAATATTAGATGAAATTTATACTAAATATAGGGAAATAGAAGATTATTTCAAAAAATATCAAAATAATAAAAAAATTAGAATAGGTATTGATGAAAATATTGTTAATGATCCTAAAATAAT
>JBKDZV010000015.1:0-2548 GCA_047971455.1 Mycoplasmatales bacterium
AAAAAACCAAGTGTTATAAATATTTTATTTTTCATTACTCTCCTAATTAAATTTTATAGTCATATTTTAATTTAATTAGTTTAAGATAACGTTAAGTTAAAGTTAAGTTAAAGTTAATTTTTATTACGTGCTTGATAATCGTATACAACTTTAATGATTAAAACTAAAGCAGCAACTAGCCAAACAGCATACGAAGCGATTCCATTTTCTAGCTTTGGAAACGTTGTTAATAAAAATTGATCTTTTAAAATCGTTTCTAACGCTACATGTAATAATAAAAAGGCCATCAAATAAATAATAAAGCGAAATTTATCAATTAATTGTGCTAAAATATTTGCGCCAAATAAAATAATTGGAAAACTAACAAGTAATGCAAAAATAACTAATAATGTTTCAATGGTAATTGAAGTGTGTGCGCTATTAACAATAATGGCAATTACCATCACATTATCTAGCGACATAATGGCATCTGCTAAAACAATTGTTCGAACTGCTTTAAACAATGATTTTTCTTGTGCTACTTGTACATCATTTTCTGGTTTGATTAAAGATAAAGCAATATAAACTAAGAAAAAACCACCGATAATATTAATGAAATAAATTTGAACTTCTTCTAATAACAAAATACCAACTACAAAAATTACTCGTAATAAAATCGCAAATAAAGCTCCTAAAAACGAAGCTTTTTTCCGTGTATTAGGTTCAAGATTCTTGGTTGCCATCGCAATTACTACTGCGTTATCCCCCCCAAAAACAATATCCGTTAAAATTAACTCTAAGATAATAACTAAAAAATCCACATCACTCCCTACTACTTCTTAATTAATTTTCTTCCTTTATATTATACAAGAATTATGCTATATTATGTAAATAAATTCTTAAATATAAAATTCCGCTTTTATCAACTTTCTATCTTTCAAAGTCCATATCAAATCTGATATTATATTTTTTTTAAAAATTACTCTAAAAATAATATTTCATACTACTTTTATAAGGAATTCTCTACTCCTAATTTTTCTTTTTTCTTCTTATATCATCTTGTATATATATCTTATATTTTAATATCATAAATTAAAATATAAGCCTCTTGAAAAGACTATTTCTTTTTCATACCTATTGACAAAAAGTACTCCTTACAGAACTATTATATATGCTAATAAAATCTTCTTTATAACATTGGAAATAAAATTATCACTTCTAGTCCTATTCCAATACACAGTTTTTTCTTTTTGTAAACCTCTGCTTCAATAAACTCTTGCAAATATTTAGTTGAAATAAAAGGAGAACGTCCTCCAAATCCTAAAACAGTAATAAAATATTAATATTTTTTTTAAAATAAATAGCCTATCCCATCATCAGAATAAATAATGAACTTATCTTCATTATTAATTTTATCATTTACTAGTATCCACTCTTAAAAATAACTCTATACAAACTTATTCTTTTTTTGCCTACCTAAATATTATAATGCTACCTAACATCATTGCTCTATAGTATATAAGTATTCATTATATAATACGTTAGTATTTTTTCAAAATCCTGTATCCAAATAGTAACTTCTTCATCAGATGCTTCTTTATTTTTATGTTGACTAATTTCATATTTATTATCAAAAAAAGTTACAGAGTTAGTCTGATTTGTCTCTAAATTTCTTATTATTACACTTAATTCATAATTCTCTTCATCAGCTACTCTACCTATAGTGTAGTCATATTTACCTACTTTACAATACAATCCTCTATAATAGTTTTCTTCTATTGAATATGTATAATCTCCTAAATTTCTACATTTGCCATCAATTAAAGGTGTTAAATTTTTATAATCCAACAACATTATATACCATTTATCTTCAACTGATAAATCTTTGTTTCAATAATTTTCCTTTAGATTATTACCTAACAAATCATATTCTACGGGAATATATAATCCCCCCAATCTTTTGGCGGCTCAGCTTCTTCTAATTTACTTTGCATGCATCTAATGATTTTCTTTGTGTTAGTAAGTTTAGATTATTGTACTCATTATATCCATATTTATTTAATTCTGAATTTAATATAGTTATTATGAATTGAAATGAAATATATAGTTAAAATTAACATTATTAATGTTATACTCATTATTAACAGTTTAATATTTTTATGCATAAGTGTTTTAATTCTTTTGCATCCATCATAAAATTTCACTTATCTTCTCCTCATCTGTATCTTTAATATCTTTCTATCATAATTATAAGTTTCAGATTTAGCACCTATCTCTCACATATCTTTATATGCGTTTTTTTGTATTATGTATTATATCATTTTCAAGACTCTTTTTCTTTACTTTAGAAAAAGTTTTTCTCCTTGCAAAATTTTCATTAACACTCTCTTGTTCTTCCTCTAAAATATACTTTTGATTTGGTACTTTTTTCATTAATTCTACGATATCTTCCCTACTATCATAATGCTTTTAATTATTTAGATTACATACAAAAAAAGATATCTCCTCTTGAGATATCCTCTTAATTATTCATAAATGTTTAAAAGTAATATATTTTTTTATGTATCCT
>JBKDZV010000016.1:0-9716 GCA_047971455.1 Mycoplasmatales bacterium
AAATATCAATAGTACTGAATAAGCAAGGACCTAATATATCAAAGTATAAAGTTCTTAAGTCAATGAAAAGACAAGGGTTACTATGTCTTTATAATAAATTGAAAAAGTATAAGAAATATGATTATAATAAACCAGATATACCAAACATTGTGAATAGGAAATTTAATCAACCAGCTATAACAAGTGATTTAGCCTATATAAGGCTAGTTAACAGGTTTTACTATTTATTTTATAGTTGATAGTAAAACACGAGAAATAGCATCATATTCATTTAGTGAATATAAAGATGCTCAAATAGTAATAAAAGCATTAAATAAAGTTAAATTAGGTAAATATAATGTATTTCATACAGATAGAGGAAATGAGTTTGTAAACTTTTATATTAATAATATTTTAAAATACAATAATATAAAAAAATTTTATCAGCACCTGGATGTCCATATGATAATGCAGTAAGTGAGAATATATTTAACTTATTTAAAAAAAAGCTAGAATATAGTAAAGATGATGATGTTTTATCATTTCAAAATAAGGTTAAGAAATATGTGGACTGGTATAACAATGTTAGAATTCAAAAAAGGTTAAATAATATGTCACCAGTTCAGTTTAGATTTTCTATGTAGATTTTGTCACACAAAAATTTGATAATATAGTTTATTATACTTATGATTACTATGATAGTTTTAAAAAAATAAAATCAAGAAAGGTTTAGATATAAATGATTAAAAATAAATTTGAATATATATTAATTGAAGAAATGAATTTTAAAGATTTTAATAAATCTAATAATATAAAAAAAATATATATAGATGCTGGGAACTTAAATATGTATATAGATATTATTAATATTATAATGAAAGAATTATATGGAGTCGAAAATCTTTATAATGATAAAAACATAGATGCTTGTTTAGATTTGGCTTCTGATGTATTTGTATATGATAAGATTTCTAATGAAATTGGTTGTCAAATTTTTATAAAAAATTTAAACAATAGTAATTTAGATGTAAAATTATTAGAAAAGATTTTTTATGAGTTGGTTTTCTCTTCTCAAAATTTACATTTTTTATATGAATTGGAAGTAGATAGAAATTTAGATATATATATATTTAAAGAAAATGTAAATTTTGATGAATTAAATGATAATATTACAAAACAGTATGATTATATATATGAATAAATATTTTATAGGATATTAAGAATAGTATAAAATATTAGATATAATTATTAAAATTATAGTATAGTAGTTTTAATAATTAAATAAAAAAGGACTTGTCCTTGAGTGTTAGGCTACCAACCTAACGGACAAATCCTTTTAAATCAATGATTAAAAATATTATTATGTCTTACTGACCAAAAATGAATAAGAACCGGAAAATGGCTGACACTCCTTTCGCTTTTTTTCTCTAAAAACTTGACATAACATTAGTAAAAGCTGTTACTTAAATTATAAACAATACAGATTCAATAGAAATGATAAAGTATCAGAAAAATAAGAAAGAACTTGTAGAGTTACGATTTCTTACTTATTTTTTTACAAATTTCTAAATATTTCAGGTATAATTTAAATAAATTTAAAATTAGGAGTGAGTTATGGAAATAAAGTGGTTAGGACATTCAACCTTTCAAGTACAAGGAACTAAAACAACAATTATTCATGATCCTTATCATAATATATTAGGTTATAAACTACCTAAAAATTTAACAGCAGATATTGTTATTTGCTCACACCAACATCAAGATCATAATAATGTAGCTGGTGTTCAAGGGGATTTTCAAGTAGTTGATAAATTAAATACATATCAACTCGAAGATTTAACAATTCAAAGTGTAAAAACATATCATGATAAAAATCAAGGAAAACAACGTGGTGATAATATTATTTTTGTTTATACCTTAGAAGATATTACTATTGCTCATTTAGGAGATTTGGGTCATTTATTAACTACAAAACAACTAATCCAATTACCTAAAATAGATATTTTAATGATTCCTTGTGGAGGAGGTTTTACTATTAATGCTCAAGAAGCTAAAATAATTATTGAGCAAATAAATCCAAAAATAGTTTTACCAATGCATTTTCGAACTAAAGCATTAGGACCGTTTGGTTTAAAGTTTGAAAAAGTAGAAAAGTTAATAAAAATTTTATCAAGAAAGCTTGTTAAAGAAAAAACTTTAAAGATAACAAAAGAAGAAATAGAAAATAAAAATGATCTTTATTTATTAGATTATAAAGAATAGGAGAATGATGAAAAGAGTAGAACAAAAGGTACAAAACACTTGGGATTTAACAAAAATTTATCTAACAGAACAAGACTTAAAAAAAGATATTACCAAGGCTAAGATAATAGTTGAGAAATTAGAACTTGAAAAAGGTACACTTTTTGAAAGTATTAACAAATTTGAGCAAAATATTAACAAAATTTTTGAATATGAATATTTAATCGAAAAAGCTTATACGTACGCTCATCATTTATTAGATCAAGATATTCAAAATATTACTAGCCAAAAATTATTAAATTATGTTGAAGGACAATATTTGCAAAATTCTCAAAAATTAGATTTTTTAGTACCAGAATTTATGCAAAATGAACAAGAAATTTCAATATATTTACAAGCAGATAAATTTATTAAATATCGTAAATACTTTAATAATTTATTTAGATTTAATAAATATACTTTATCAAGCAAAGAAGAAAGAATTTTAGCTTTAAGTGCTAATTTAACTTCTTTACCTTATAAAGCTTATACTTCATTAACCGATAGTGAATTTGAATATGAGAATATAAAAGTAGGTGAAGCAATTTATCCTTTAACAGCAGGTTCATATAATGTTTATTTAACTAATGAAAATAAAGAAATAAGAGAACAAGCCTTTAATAATTTATATGAACCATACAAAAAACATAATAATACTTTAGCAATTTTGTTAAATGGACAAATTCACAGTACCTTATTTAATACTAAAGCTAGAAATTATGAAACAAATATTCAAAGTGCGTTATTTTCTACTGCTATTAATCAAGAAGTTTATCAAAATTTAATTACTGTTATTAACGAAAATATCGATATTAATCATGAGTATGTAGCACTAAGAAAAGAAATTTTACAAACTAAAGAATTACATATGTATGATTTATATGTGCCATTATTAAGTGAATATGATCAAGAAATAACTTATAAACAAGCACAAGAAACTATTTTAAGTGCATTACAACCATTAGGAGAAGATTATTTAAGTACTTTACAAGAAGCGTTTAGTAATCGTTGGATTGATTTATATGAAAATGAAGGTAAACGAAGTGGAGCTTATTCAGGTGGGGCTTATCAAACTATGCCCTATATTTTAATGAATTATACTAATAAAATTAATGATTTATATACATTAATTCATGAACTTGGTCATTCATTACATACTAATTACTCTAATCAAGAGCAAGATTTTTTTAATGCTCATTATAAAATTTTTATTGCTGAAGTAGCTTCAACGGTTAATGAATTATTATTAACTAAATATTTATTAAAAACTAGTGATTCCCAAGCTGAAAAAGCTTATATTTTAAATTATTTGTTAGAACAATTTAGAACAACTGTGATTCGCCAAACAATGTTTGCTGAATTTGAAAAGGATATTCATCAAACTGTTGAACAAAATGATGCGATAACTTCTGAAGAATTAAATGATAAATATTATGAGTTAAATAAAACTTATTTTGGTGAAAATATTGTAATTGATGAAAATATTAAATATGAGTGGTCAAGAATTCCTCATTTTTACTATAATTTTTATGTTTATCAATATGCAACAAGTTTTTGTGCTGCCATTCAAATTGCTAATAGAATTTTTGCTAAAGACCAAGAATTTACCAATAAATATATTGAATTTTTAAAATTAGGAAATTCTGTTTATCCACTAGATGCTTTAAAAACGTTAGGAATAGATTTATCACAAAAAGCAGTAATTAAAGAAGCAATGATAGAGTACCAAAAAACATTAAAAGAATTTAAGAACTTAATTATACAGTAAGAAGAATATTTTTTAAATTTATTCTCCAAAAACTAATTATAAAGGTCAGTAGTTTAAGGTAAAACGTACATGAAGAAGAGGTAATATGAAAGTTGGGATAGAAATAGTATTTGGAATATTAATTTAGTTAGCATCATATTATCACATTCTAAAAAGATAATCGTTTAAAATAAATATATAGTTCAATGATTTTATATTAACCTCAGTTATAATGTTAGAGTTTTTTTTATTTGAGAAATTAGTCTAAACTATGATATAAAACAAAGTAATTCATTCCGTTCAAAAGTTAAGACATGAAATTAATTAAGAGGATGGAAATATAATTTTAAAAGATAATAAGTATCGCAATGCTTTGTCAAATATTTTAAAAATAAGTGCTTAAAATATCATTATTATAACTTTATAATATAATAAAAGTTCAATATAAACAAAATAGTAAAGTTATTCAAGTAAAAAATGTTAGAACTAGCATAAATAAGTATAAAAATAATAAAGTATTTAACGAAGAGAGTTAAATATGTGTTTTTTAAAACTAAATTCATCGCAAATAAAAAATTTTATAGGATAATCCTCCAAAAGAATGATTAAAAAATAAACTTTTATTAAGAGATTTGTGTGAACTTACTAAATTATAAACATTTCATTAAAAATGTTTCTGAAGATAATCTTTAAAAATGTTATAATTTATTATAAAGTGAAGTTAGGTGAGTATGAAAGAAATAAATAAAGTATATGCATATAAACATGATGGGTCTTTTCATCGTTTAACAAATAAAGTTAAATTATTAAAAGAAACAAAAGACTATTATATTGTTTTAAATAACAGTGGAAATTATGTTCAAGAAGCAAAAGGTTATCATTGGAAAACTAAAGAGAAGGCAATTATTTACTTTTCCAAAAATCATTGGTTTAATATTATGATTATGTATAAACAAAATCGAATTGTTTATTATTGTAATTTGGCAAGTCCGATTTTATATGAACATCATTCATTAAAATATATTGATTATGATTTAGATATTAAATATTTTGTTGATACTAAGGATATTTTAGTCCTAGATAAAAATGAATACCAATTTAATCAAAAAAAATATCAATATTCTACACAAATAAAAAATAAAATAGAAGCAGAAATGAAAATTCTAAAAAGTTGGATAAAATATGAAGTAGGTCCTTTTTCTGAAGAATTTAGAAAACGTTATGAGACTATAGGAGTATAAAAAATATGGAAATGATAATAAAAAAAGTTGCCCAAGAAACAAACTTAAAAGTAAGTCAAATTACTAAAACTTTAAAATTAATTGAAGAAGGAAATACTGTACCTTTTATTGCTCGATATCGAAAAGAAGTTACTGGAAATTTGAATGAAGATCAAATTAGAGCAATTGATAAAGAGTATCAAAGTTTTAAAAATCTAGAAACTAAAAAAGAAGAAACTAAAAGGAAAATTGAAGAAAAAGGAATGTTAACGCCAGAACTTATTCAAGCCATTGATAACAGTGTTAAACTTCAAGAGATTGATGATATTTATTTACCTTTTAAAGAAAAGAAAAAAACTAAAGCAACAGAAGCTATAAAAAAAGGATTACAACCTTTAGCAGATTATATAAGTCAATTTAAGCCAAATATTCAAACAGAAGCACAAAAGTATATTTCTTCTGAAGTAGTTGATGTTGAAGCAGCAATTATGGGTGCTTCATATATAATTGCTGAAAAAGTATCTGATAATAGTGAATATCGTAAACTAATTCGTGAAGACTTGTGGCGTTATGGTAAATTAACTTCAAAAGTAAAAAAAGCAGGTGAAGAAAAAGATGAAGGAAAAAAATATACTAATTATTATGATTTTTTCCAACATTTACAAAAAATCCCTAGTTATCGGACTTTGGCAATTAATCGTGGTGAAAAAGAAAAAATTTTAACTGTATCAATTGACTTTAATGAAGAATTTGTCTTAAATAAAATTTTAAAAAGAGAAACAAAACACCAACAAGGTGAAAGTAAAAAAATTATTGAAACTGCTATTTTAGATGCATATAAAAGATTGATTTTTCCTTCATTAAAAAGAGAAATTCGTAAAGAATTGACAATTAACTCGGATAAAGATGCTATTAATATTTTTTCACAGAATTTAGAAAAATTAATTATGCAAAAACCTTTAAAAAATAAATGGGTTTTAGGAATTGATCCTGCTTACCGAACAGGATGTAAATTAGCAGTTGTAAATGATAAATTAATTAAAGAAGAAGTTGATGTAATTTATCCTCACGAACCTAAAAATGATAAAAAAGGTGCCAGTGAAAAAATTTTAAATATTTTAAAAAAATATCCAATTGATCAAATTGTTATTGGAAATGGGACAGCTTCTAGAGAAACTGAAGAATTTATTAATGATTTAAATTTAAATATTCCTTATAATTTGGTATCTGAAGCAGGAGCTAGTGTTTATTCAGCTTCTAAAATTGCTAAAGAAGAATTTCCAGATTTATCAGTAGAATATCGTTCAGCTATTTCTATTGCTAGAAGAGTTCAAGATCCAATGGCTGAACTTGTTAAAATTGATCCTAAATCTATTGGTGTAGGACAATATCAACATGATGTTGATCAAAGTGAATTATCAGAATCTTTAGACTTTACAACAACTAAATTAGTTAATCAAGTAGGTGTAGACATTAATACAGCTTCTAAAGAATTATTACAATATGTTTCTGGATTAGATAAAGGATTAGCCAAAAATATTATAGAATATAAGCAACAAAATGGAAAATTTACGTCCAGAACAGAAATTAAAAAAGTAAAAAGATTAGGAGAAAAAGCTTTTAATCAAGCCGCCGGATTTTTAAAAGTTCTTGGAGGAAGTAATATTTTAGATGAAACTTTTATTCATCCTGAAGATTATACTATTGCCAAAGAAATTTTACAAAAAGAACCAAAGATTAAAGAATCTAATATTGAACTAGCACAGCAAGATTTTCAAGTGATTAAAGAAAAATTAGCGATTTCTGATTTGAAAATGATGGAAGTTATTAACTATTTAAAAAAACCAAATTTAGATATTCGTGATGAAATAAAAACAGCAGAATTTTCTCGTAAAATTAGAAAAATAGAAGATTTAAAAATCGGTGATAAAGTTCAAGGAGAAGTTCGAAATATTTTACAATTTGGTGCCTTTGTAGATATTGGTTTAAAAAATGATGGTTTAGTTCATATATCAGAATTATCCAACACTTTTGTTTCTGATGTACGAGATGTTTTACAATTAGGAGATATTAAAACTTTTAGGGTTAAAGAGATTTTATTAGAACAAGGAAAGGTACAGTTATCATTAAAGGAGATTAAGCGCTAATGACTATACAATTAAAAAAGGCAGTAATCATCTTTATTTTTTTAATAAGTATTATTGTAATACTTTTACTTCAAAATTACTCCTTAAAAGGAGAATTTTATAATATTGTCTTAATTTCTGATCAAGAAGATATAACTGTCGAATCATTAACAAAAACGGTTTTTAATGATTTAAAAGACTTAAATGATTCAACTAAGATTACCTCATATTTCACTTCGGTTAATACATCATATTTACAAGTAGCTAACGGTAAAGAGTTCACTTCTAAAGTAGGTGAAAAACTAGCTGCTAACGATATGTTTATTATTATTGGAGATCGTTATAACGAAACGTTACGAGAAATATCACAAACTCACTTAGACAAAAAATTTGTTTTAGTAGAAAATAGTTTGGATTACACTAATAATAATGTCTATAAAATTAATTTTGATTGGGAAAATATTACTAATAGTTTAACAACTTATTTTAAAACAGAAATTGAAACTTTAACAACTAATAAAACTATCTCAGAAGGTAATCCGTTAAAAGTTGCTTTCTTTTTAGAAGGAGAAATAACAGATCCTAAACCAATATTATTTAAAGAAGCAATGGAAGCGTTAAATATTAAAGTTGAATATATTAATACGGAGAATAATAATTATCAACAACAAGTATCAGATTTATATGAAAATTCCCAAATATCGTATTATGTTAATTTGAATTTTGATAAGCAAGAAGATATAATTAAGCAATTAGTAACTTTACAAAAAGATAATATTTATAGTTATTATAAACAGCAAAGTACTGAAATAACAACTGATAATGAAAAAGATACTGATAAAACTGAAGCAGATGCTGAAAAAGACACTGATGAAACTGAAGCAGATACCGAAAAAGATACTGATGAAACTGAGGTAGCTTCAGAAGTCAAACTAGTTCCAATTAATTATTTAACGGTGTATAATACTAATACCACTTTAGGGGAATATGATGATATAACTTTGGGAGATAATATTGTAAAAAACATTATTGTAAATAAATTTATTTATAATTTTACAGATATTTTTGAGCAAATTATTTTAGATGAAAATTATACTAATGAAACTACAATTAGTACCAAAGAAGATAATTTAACAATTGAAAAACTAAATTAAAGGAGAAAAATGTTAGATATATTAGGAAATAAAATTCAAAATAAATTAGATGATTTAGGAAGACAAACTAAAATTGAAGAAGCTGATATCAAACAGGTAATTAAAGATATAAGGATGATTTTATTAGAATCAGATGTAAATTATAAAGTTGCCAAAGAATTTTGTCAAGAAATTGAACAAAAAGCTTTAAATCAAGAAATTTTAAAAGGATTAAAACCTTCAGATCAAATAATGAAAATTGTAAAAGATGAATTATTAGCTTTATTACAAGGAGATAATGAATTAAAGTTTACAACAAATAATATTATTTTGATGGTTGGATTACAAGGAGCAGGTAAAACAACAACAACAGGTAAAATTGCTAATTTTTTAAGAAAGAAAAAAATTAAGCATAATCCATTATTAGTAGCTTGTGATATTTATCGTCCAGCAGCAATTGATCAATTGCATGTAATTGGAAAACAATTAAATATTGAAGTTTATTCAGAAAAGGATAATCAAGATGTTAATAATATTGTAAAAAATGCCTTGAAATTTGCGCAAGAACATAACCATGATTTAATTATTTTAGATACTGCTGGTCGTTTGCATATTGATGAAAATTTAATGGAAGAAGTTAAAACTTTACAAGATAACTATCAGCCAACGGAAACTTTATTAGTTTTAGACTCAACTGTAGGACAAATTGCTACTGATGTTGCTAATTCTTTTAAAGAATATGTTAATATTACAGGATTAGTATTTACTAAAATGGATGGTGATTCTCGAGGTGGAGGTTTATTATCAGTTAAAAAAGTAACAGGAGCTGATATTAAATTATTAGGAATTTCAGAAAAAATGGATGGAATAGAATTATTTAATCCTGAACGAGTAGTTTCAAGAATTTTAGGTCAAGGAGATGTATTAGGACTTATTGAAAAAGCTGAAGAGTTTACTAATGAAGAAGAAGCAAATGATATGGCCAATAAAATGTTAGAAGGTAAATTTGATTTAAATGACTTTTTAAAACAAATGAAAATGGTCAAAAAAATGGGAGGAATAACTTCATTATTAGGAATGATTCCTGGAATGAAAAAAATAGATACTTCAATGATTAATGAAGATGAACTAAAAAAAATCCAATCAATTATTGAATCAATGACTGATAAATAACGAACAAATCCAGTAATTTTAAATGATTCTAGAAGAAAATGAATTGATTTAGGAAGTG
>JBKDZV010000017.1:0-2041 GCA_047971455.1 Mycoplasmatales bacterium
AAGCTTTGTTCATCACAAATATAACTCACTATTAAACTAAAGTCTACTATAATTATTGAAAAAACTCTACTATTCACATAACTAGTAGTAATGTTAAATAAGCTTAAACTTATACAAAATTATATTACATCATAAAATATGGCAAATAAAGATGTCGTAAAGTAACCAAAAAATATCATATTTTCCAAACCTAAGATCGAAACTCCCACTAAGGCAAGTGCAATATATAACATTAAAGCATAAATTACTGCCGTTATTAAAATGTTTTTTAAGCGAAAATTTAAAAAGCTTTTTTTCCTTGACCTATATTTTATTAATGTATAATATTTTTCATAGTTAATATTCATATAAAGTAGCATACAAAATATTGGATACATAAATATATAACTTCTGATATCAATTCCTGATGCATTTTTGTCTAATAAATATAAATATGAAGAAAACTCATTATTAGGGACAATTAATGTTTGGAATTTTATTAAAAAAATATTAATTATCAAAAAAATTATGATCATACTAAATATTTTTTTATTTCTATACATTATCTCTCCTACTAATGTATATATATGCTACAACGTTAATTAATACAGCGATTATGCTAAAAACTACTATTGTAATTAAAGAATATACTAGGGAATATTCAAAGTAAATAAAAGGTTGAATTACTATCATTATATTGAATTTAGTTGAAGACACAAAATAATACCATAAAATAAGACTTAAACACAAAGTTACTTTCATATTTTTAAAGATAAAAGTTAAGCTAGTCATTACACTTGCTAGAATTCCGGCACTAAACGCTAATATTAGATAATGAAATATTAATGATGCTAAAGGATGAAGAAGTTCATACTGTGCTCCCAAATTATTATTTACTAAAATTTCTTTTCCATGATATGCTATTAAATCTATTTTTAAATCTATTCCTGTTATATAACCGCATAAATATGTAACAAAAATTGAAAGGATACATAGTGTAAACATTATTAAAAATACTATATAAAAAGCTGAAAATATTTTTTTAAGATAATACTTTTTACTACCTACTTTACTAATGATTAAATTATCATATTTCTTATTAAATTCTGTTTGGATTACATAGATATATATTTGATATAGCCAAACGGGTAAAAACCATAATAATAACATTGCATATTTCATAGATGTTTCTGGACTGGTTGAAGTAAAAAAATTTTGAAGTAGATATATTTCTTCAAATTTTGGAAAAAAAGTAACATCAACTATATATAAACAAACTATTAAAAAATAAATAATTGTTGTTATTATTCCTCTTCTAGACTTTATATATTGCTTAAATTCCATTTTATTCCTTTCATATAAATAAATAAAAGAGATATAATTTCTCTTTTATTTATTTATATTAATTAGTTTCTTCGTCCCATTTCCCTTTTGCAGCTTCTTTATATCCATTTCCAGCACCATCATCAATGTTTCTAATTCTAGCATAATGTTTGTGGCTAGAATCATAATAATTATTCCATACTTCTGTAATATCTGAACCATAATTCCAACTAGTACTAGCACTTTGGAACAGGTACTGATAATGCTAATATTAATTCCAATGCTAAAATTTTATTCATTTTAATTCTCTTTTATGTTTTAAACTCCCAACACCTATAACCCCTCTACAAAATATTATTAAATACTAGAAGTTCCTTAACAAATTTTTATATACAATTATATACTTTAATATTTATAAACTACATCTTAAACAATTTTAATCGCTATTGTAAATGCTAATATATAAGTAGGTAATTTTGTGCAGATAAAAGTTTGCACTTTTGCCTACTTTATTTTATATTATTTATATGGAGAAAATATGAATAATATAAAATACTACACATTTAAAATTAAAGAATTAAAAGATTTAAAAATAATAAAAAAATTAGTGGAGGAAAATAATATGCAAAAACCAAATTTCAGTAAACTAGCTAGAGAGTTTGGGGTATCAAGGGAACTATAAGAAAGTATTATAATAGTTTTGAAAAGATGGATGCTAGAAATAAATCATCTAAAATAG
>JBKDZV010000018.1:0-1789 GCA_047971455.1 Mycoplasmatales bacterium
ACTTACCACAATCATAGTTGGGCTTCTTTTCTTTTTTAGTTAATTTTTCGTTTATAAGTTTTATTTCTTCTATATCTTTATCATCAAATATAGCAATAACATGTACTGATTTCCCTTTTTCTAGTGCTACACTAAATTCAATTCCTGGTAAAAATTTTATTTCTTCTTGCATAATTAATCTTTCATACAACTCAAATGAGAAATAATCATGATCTGTGATTGCCGCTAAATTTATTTCATTTTGTTTTAAGTTTGTTAGTAATACATTTATATTTTCAATAGTATTACTTTCAACTTTATTTCTGTCTTTATGTTTAGAATATTCCGAATGGATATGTAGATCTATTTTTAAAGGATTATTTACAATTTTCTCCATTTATTCTCCAAGTTTATTAATTATATTTTTATACTCACACTTTTACTTTCACCTAATTTAATTATACCACTTTTCCCTTTGTTTGTTATGTTTATTTTCAAAATATTTTCAACTTGCAACTTTGCTGTATTATTTATTATTACCTCTTTATATGTTTGATATTGATATTGTGTTATATTTTCTTTAATGTATAGTTCATTTAACCTTTCTAATCTTTGATTCTTTATGTGTATTAGGTTTTTATTTTTCAATTGTATTGCATTTGTTATTGCTTCAAGTAATGTATCTTCTTTTATCTTAATAGTTCTGTCTTTGCTTAAGTAATAATGATAGTGCTTTTCATTTATTTTGTTTTTATTCTTCACTGTTGTTGATCCATAAAGTTTTTCTCCTTTATAATAGATTTTATCTCTAAATATGTAGCTGTAGTTATTTATTAATCTTTTGGGTATCTTCTTTTGTTTAGGTCTATCTACTTCATATTTAATCACTGGTTTAATTATCTTGTATATTTCTCCTTGATATTCTTTATATCCACGATACAATGTTGAGTTAAGAATTGTATTTAACTTGTTATTATCCCAATTTTTTAATTCACCATAGTTTTCTTTTAAATATATTACTATTTGTTTTTTGGTTCTCTTATCTTCATAATACATTTTAAATATTTCCTTTACAACATTTATATCCTTATTAATTTTTAATTTACCTTGTTTATTTTTACTAAGTCCAAGTGGATATTTACTAAAAGGAAATTTCCCTTGAAGTAATGCTCCTTTATTTCCTGCTATTGTTCTTTCACTTGTTTGTTCACTTTCCATTTGTGCAAAAGACATTTGTACATTTGATATTCCTCTTCCTGTTGCACTATCTAAATTTATATTATCTGTTACAGATTGTATTTTTATTCCTCTAGGTCTACATAGTTTAATTAATGTATTATAATCAATTAAATCTCTTCCTATCCTATCTAATTTATCAAATACTATCATTGTTATTAAGTTACTTTCTATAAGGCTTAATATTGTTTGGTATCCACCTCTTTTTGTATTTGTTCCACTGTATCCTCCATCTTCAATTATCTCATAATTATTTATTTTATTTTGTTTAAAATACTGTTCCATTCTATGTTTTTGATTTACTAAACTATTTTTATCTTGGGCTTGCTCTTTTGTACTTACTCTTATATATCCTACTACCATTTACCACCTCTATTTCTTTTTAAATATTTAATCATTACTTTTAGTACTAACTTTGTTCCAAACGCAAATTCTAACTCATCTATATAACCTGTTAATAATTGTTCTTGTTCTTTAAAACTTTCACTTTCTTCATTTACTTCAGCTTCTAAATTTACATATTTTTGTATTTCTTGATTTTGCAATTCATTTATTAATTTATTTTCACTTTGAC
>JBKDZV010000019.1:0-19819 GCA_047971455.1 Mycoplasmatales bacterium
AACTTCTGCTTCATTTTGCACTAGTGATTGATTAGTTTGGTTAATTATCTTCGGCAAAGTTTTAAGTAATAATTCTTTAGCAACTTCGACCATATTGTCATGAACAATACCTAAAGTATCTTCAAACTTAATTTCAAATTCTTGTTGAGATATAATATTTCCAGCATCCATTTTTGCAATCATTTCCATAATTGTTACACCTGTTTTAGTTTCTCCATTTAAAATTGCATAATGGATTGGTGCTCCACCACGATATTTAGGTAATAATGAACCATGAACTTTAATACACCCTAATTTTGGATAATCAATTACAGCATTGGGTATAAATTGTCCATATGCTGCTGTTATTATAAGTTCTGGTTCTACTTGTTCTAAAAATTCATAATCTGTCGTTATTTTTATAGGTTGAAAAACTTGAATATTGTTTTGGTTAGCAACTTCTTTCACTGGTGTTGGCTTAAGTTCTCTTTTTCTTCCTACTTTTTTATCAGGTTGTGTAACAACTCCAACAATATTATAATTTTCTTCAACTAATTTTTTTAAAATATGGGCAGCAAATACTGGTGTTCCCATAAATACTATTCTTGTTTTTTTCATTTTAATACTCCTTTATTTTTATTTTTGTATATTTTTTTTACCATGATAAACTTTATTAGATTGTATTTCTTTGGCTAAACAATTGACTTGCCAAAGATTTAGTAAATCAAACTCTTTTTCTTCTAAACTTTTTAATAAATTTTTATCATTAATTATTTTACTTTTATGCTTATTTATATTTTTTTAACTTTTTTATATTTTCTTTAAAGACATTTAATGCTTTTGTACTTTTTTCATTATATTTATCTGTATCAAAAATAATTATTATAATATTAGCTTCCACTAATCGCTTTCTCTTATTTGATATACATTCTTCCCAAAAATTAAATTATAATACAATAATTTATTCATTTTTTAATATCTCCAAAATAAAATCTGTATCTGGTAGAGTATTGAAAATATCATTTTCAATAAAATTTCTTAAACTTCTATCACTTTTATTGAATTTTTGAAACACATCGAATACTTGAATTTTTCCCATTTTATTTGTTAAAAACTGAATTGTATGTGCTGGCAAATTCATATCCAAAATATCAGTATTGTGAGTTGTAAAAAATAATTGAGAATCTTGATGTAATAAATCAATCATTAAACTTAAAACGGCTTTTTCTAATTCGGTATGTGAATGAACAATATTTTCATCAATAAAATAATTTCTTTCTTCATTTATCATTTCACTTATTATCGTAGCAATTCTAATACTTTCATATGTTCCACTAGAAATTCTTTCCTTATCTTTTGGTACAATTTGTCCGTCTTTTATTAAAATATTATCACCATTCAAAAAAACTATATTAAATGAATTACTGCTTTTGGGAACTTTATTAACTTCTTTTATTGTGCAATCAAAACCTTTTAATATTCTTGTTAAAATTTCACTATTTATTTTATCAACTGTAATTTTTTGATTATCTGTTAACATAGCAAAAGAATAATACCAACCAAAATTAAAATTATTTCTACCCAATTCCATTTCTTGAATACTTTGGGGGTTAATAGCTTTATTAATTAACTTTAACCTTTTTACAGCAGTTTGATAAGAATCATTTTTTTGTAATTTTGTTTTAAATACTATTTCTTCCTTTAAGGCTTGATTGTTAAAAGTTAATTCATAGCGATATAAATATTCTTTGCTTACAAAATCCACTTTAATTTTAGCTACTTTTTTTTTATTATTAACTTTATTAAACGGAATATTATTGAGCTCTTTTTTAGCCAATAAATTTTGTAAATTCATCATTATTCTTCCTAAGGATGTTTTACCAGATGAATTTGCTCCCATAATAATATTTACTTTACGATATTTAAAATTTGGAAAATTATTTAAATATTCACTATCTATTGTTGAGTTACTTAATTTTCTAGGATAAGTAAAATTTATTTCAAAATCTTTATATAAGTATAAATTATCTAAATAAATATTTAAAAAAACCATATCTTCTCCTTTATAAATTCCATTTTTAGAAATTTATTAATATTATAACATACTAATTTTATGTTTAATATTGTATAATAAATTTTAATAAATCTTTAGCAAAACTCTCTTTTTCCAACGAATCTCGGCCTTTAAAACCGGGATTAGAATTTATCTCACATACTTTATAAGTACTTTCTGAGATTTTTATTAAATCTAATCCCATAATATTTAACGGAATTACTTGATAAATTTGTTGAACTATTTTTTTAATTCCTGGTGTCGTTTTTACTAACTCTACATCATTTCCTAAATTATAATTAGTTTTAAACTGACCTTTTTTAGCAATTCGCTTTAAGATGTATTGAATTTCTCCTTGGTGTACTACAACTCGGTAATCAACATTCCCTTCGAGAATATATTCTTGAATTAAATACTCATAATTTTGATCTAATAAATTTATTTGTTCCAAAATATTTTGTAATTCCGCTTGAGTTTGAACTTTATAAATTCCTTTACCCAACGACCCTACTTTAGACTTAACAATCAATGGATAGGTAAATTCTTTAGTGATAAACTTTAAATTATACTCATTATATCCAGTCATTTTTAAAGATTTAATATATGGTATTTGGTATTCATTCAATTTAGTTGTTAACAAAAATTTATTAGTTGTTATTTGTAATTGTTCAAGATTGTTAAGTACTTTAACCTCCAATGTTTGAAGAGTGTGAACTAGATCTTGAATATGTTCATTTAATGAACAACCTACTTTAACAACTAATTTAGTTGGAATAGCAACTTCTTGTCCATAATAAAAAAACTTAATTTTGTCAGTAATTAACACCGTTAAGTAATTAGGATCAATAATTAAAAATTTTTCTGTTAATCCTTGTTCTTTTATTTCTTTAATAATCTTTTGATTTTCATAACTCTGTACTCGAGTTTCAAATATAAATAGCCAAATCATCTATCTCCTTAACAATTTTATAATTTAATTATACACTTTTATTCTAAATTATCTAGTAATTTATTTAAATTTTTATTAAATTGTTGATTATTAAAGTGATATTTTTTTAATTCCCAGTTTTCTCGTTCTTGAAAGGTACTTTTTAATTCTTCATAAGTATTACAGGTTTTAAGATATTTTTCTTTACTAAACTTCTGACAAATTTCTTGTTGATGGTCATCAACATGTTCTTTTAAAGCTTGTTGGCGAGGAATTGTTATTATTTTTTTATTTTTTTCTAAAGCTTCCATAATTATACCAACACCTCCATGACAAATTACTAATTGTGCTTCATTTAATAACTGATTATAATTAGGTAAATATTCATAAACTTTTATTTTTTTATTATTAAATTGGTAATTATTACTTCCTAGTTGGACAATAATTTCTTCTTTAATTGCCAATTCTTCACTCAACTTATCAATCGACTTTAACAAACGAATAAAGTTATGGGGTTGGGTTCCTACTAGAACTAAAATCATTAATATATTCCTCCATAATATTTAGCATTAGGATAAACTTTTAGCATTTCTTCATGTTGCACTACTACTTCATCCATAAACTTATGAGCTATTTTATAAGTTAATGAAGGAGTAGTTACTTTAGCAAAACTTTCAATATAAATAGTTTTTTTTTTTAATAATTTGCCAATTATAAAAAAAGGAACACATGAATGGGCTCCTGTAGAAATAATCATTTGGGGATTATTTAAAACTATTATTTTTAAAGCTTTTAAACTATTTAATAAAAAAATAAAGAGATACTTAATTAGTTTTTTACGACTACCATAAATTACATAATAATCAACATTTTTTTGTCCAATTGTATCTTTATTTTTTTCTGTTACTATAATTTTTTGATATTTTTCATCAAGGTTTATTTTATTCAATTCAGCAAAATGGCCCCCTGAAGAACTTACTAATAATACTTTTTTCACTTAACCTCATTTATTGTAAAATTTTTTAATTATTTTAATACTTGCTTCGCTATTTTTTTCTGCTAAGTTATATGGAATATATTTAGTTGGCAAATCAGTTATGGCTAATTTTTGATATGTTTTATTTTCAATAATTTTTTCTACTTCTGTATAACTGTAAGCTTTATCTCCTGGTAATTCTTCAAACGAAATATTTAACCCACGTTCCTTTTGATAATTATCAATATCATATAAGTAATAAACTAATGCTGCTTTATGCATTAAAGCTTCAATAAATATTGAAGAATAATCAGTTATTACAATATCGGCAAATTTTAAAATATATTCTAAATCCCTTTCGTAAATCAGCTTTCCTTGACAATCTTTAGCATTACTTCTTATTTTTTGGTGAAATTTATACCAGATATTATATTCACTAGCAAATTTATCTACTAAGTGGTTTACAAAAGTTATTTGGGCTTGATTATCTTGTTCATTAGTTCTAAAAGTTGGAAGATAAACAATATTTAACTTATTTAATAAAATATCCATATCCTTTTCATATTGCAAAGCTTTTATTTTATAACTTTGTGATAAATAATAATCTAATTTTACATAACCATAATTTAAAATTTTTTCTTTTGGAACTTTAAATGAAGTACTGTAAACTTCTTCCATATGCGGAGATGGGCAAAGATAATAATTATAAGCATCATAAACTTTTTGATATCTTTGTTTAGCTTTTATTGGGCGTTGTTTTATTTCATTAGACATAAAGCCTATTTTTTTAATAGCTACTGGAGCATGCCAAACTTGAATTTTAATCTTCTTTTTTGATAAATATGGCATAAAGACATTATAATTATCAGTATAAATATACTTTGCTTGGCAAAAATATTTTATTTGAGTCTTTACTTTAGCAGTTTGAGGATTAAATTCTAATTTAGTAAAACTACTATTGGGATATTTATCCTTTAGTGCATCTAAAGTATAGGGAAATTCACTAATAAATAAAATTGTATTATCTTTTTGTTTGATAAATAAGGCTTTAAAACGATACCTAATTGTGAAAATAGTTAAATAGACTTGTTTAATAAAATCATTCATATATATATTATCCTTCGTGTTTTGTATCTCTTTTAAATACTTCAGTCAAAATATCTTCGATTGGTAAATTTTCAAAAAGTACTTGATAAATACTTTTGATTATTGGTAAATCTTCTTTTACTGAATCACTTAATTGTTGTAAAGCTTGGACTGAATATATTCCTTCAACTACCATTCCTACTTCTTTTTGAGCTTCTTCTTTCGTTAGACCTTTACCTAACAATTCACCGAATTTACGATTTCGTGAATGGCGTGAAGTAGCAGTAACAATTAAATCTCCTAAACCAGTTAAACCGTAAAAAGTACTTTGGTTACAATCTTGCACAGCTCCAATAATCGTTAGTTCTCTTAATCCTCGAGTCAATAAAGCAGCTTTGGCATTATCGCCTAGTTTGGGGTGTGAATCACATATTCCAGCAGCAATTGCTAAAACATTTTTAGCTGCTCCAACTAATTCAACTCCTTTAATATCAGTATTAGTATAAACACGTAAATAACTATTATTAAATATTTTTTGAACACTTTGGGCATAGGCCAAATTTTCTGAAGTTGCTACAATTGTTGTGTATTTGGCAAATGCCAATTCTTCAGCATGGGTAGGACCTGATAAAATAGCTATATCTTGTACTAAATTTATTTCTTCATTCACTATTTCATAGCCTGATTTCATTGTTTTAGCTTCTAATCCTTTAGTACAAATAACAAAGTTTTTCTTAGTTGTTAAAATCTTATTAATATTTTGTGAAGTTTGGCGTAAAGCAAATGAAGGAATAACATAGACTATATAATCTACTTCATTAACAATATTTAAATCAGTTGTTATTTTAATCTTTTCATCTATTTTAGCACCTTTAATTAATAAGTTTTCTCGAGTTTCTTCTAATTTTTGAGCTTCTTCTTGGTCAAATGACCATAAATAAGTTTGGTAATTATTACTTGCTACAACATTAGCAATTGAACATCCAAATGAACCTGATCCTAAGATTACTATTTTTTTCATAACTTTCTCCTTAATTATTTTAGTGATAAATACATTACTTTAGCAATCGTCTCGGGCGTTGTTCCACGAGATAAATCATTGACTGGTTTATTTAATCCTTGTAATAAAGGCCCCGTAGCACTCCAATTTCCTAAATATTGAGCAATTTTATACCCAATATTTCCTGCTTCTAAAGAAGGAAAAATAAAAATATTTGCTTGACCTTTTATTTTTGAAGTTGGTGCCTTAATATTACTTACTTCTTTATCCCAAGCAGCATCAAATTGTAATTCTCCTTCAACAAATTTTTCATATGCTGGATTTTCTTTAATTAATAATTCATAAGCTTGATAAACTTTATCAACACTTTCTCCTGTCGCTGAACCTTTAGTTGAATAACTTAAAAAGGCCACTTTTGGAGTCATTCCCAATTCGTGAGCTGAATTTATTGTTTGTAGTGCTATTTCCTTTAATTGCTCAGCACTAGGGTTAACATTAATGGCACAATCAGCAAACAATAATTTTTGTTCTTCTTTTTGTAATAAAAAAAATGAAGATACTAATTTAGTTTGAGGCCTAGTTTTGATTATTTGAAAAGCTGGTCGTAAAATATCAACTGTAGCATATTCACTTCCTCCTACTAAAGCATCAGCTTCACCATTTTCCAACATCATAGTTGCAATATAATTTGGCTTTTGCAATAATTTTTGAGCTTCTTTAAAATCTAACTTACCTTTTCTTAACTTTACTAATTTATTAACTACTTGTTCTGTTACATATTCATGTGGTTCAATAATTTGGACTTGTTGCAAGATTGTCTCATAATTATTTGGGTACTCTTGTTTTATTCGTTCCAGTATTTTAGTTTTTTCTCCTAATAATTTTTTAACAATATCTGGTGTCATACTTAAGGACTTAATTACTCTAATTTCCGACCCTTCAGGTACTACTACTACTTTACTTTGTCCTTTTATTTTATTTTGAATTTTTTTAATTAATTCATCTTCAAATAAATTGTTCATTTTCACCTCACTACTTTTTAAATTATAACTTTATTATAACATTTTATATTATTTTTTTAGGGTCTTTCTTAAACTTTACATATTAATCGTAGATATAATTTATTTTAGTATTGCTTAAGTAAGTATTATTAAAAAAATATTACCTAAGTACTTATTTAGGTAATATTTTTAATTATTTCATATTTTTTAATAAAAAATCTTATTTTATCTTTTTTATTATTTCTTGGTCTATTTTTTTACTTTGTAATAATTTAATATTTGCTTCATAATTTTGTAAAATATGTAAACTTTGCTCTAAAATTTCTAATTTTTCTTTAATTATTCTAATTGTTTTGGAAATACTAGCATTACTTACTTGCAATTTAGTTGCTATTTCCGTAATTGAATAATCTTCATCAATATATAATTCAAAGATTTCTTGTTGTTTTATTGTAAATAGTTCATAGTAAATATCATATAATTTAGTTAAATAAAATTTCTTTTCAAAGGTCATTATTCTCCTAATAATAAATTAACATATGATTCATATTCAAATTTTGCCAAAGCTTCAACATTTTCTCCTTTAGTTAAATAATAAATTGGCTTATTAAATTCATAACCAAGGTTGATAATCATTCCAGCTTTACCACCAGCATCCATTTTTGTTATGACAAAGCCATCAATAGCTGTTATTTCATTAAAAGCTCGGGCTTGTTCAATGGTATTTTTACCAGCTGTGGAATCTAAAACTAATATTGTTTTTACTTTATAATCACGTTCTAAGCCAGTGTTCATTTCTGGATATTTATTAATTACTTTATGAATTTTTTTTAATTCTTCCATTAGTTCATCTTTATTATGTAATCTTCCGGCGGTATCACAAATTAATAAATCTCTTTGATTAGCAATTGCTGATTCAATTCCTTTATAAATAACTGCACTTGGAGCATGGCCTTGATGAGTTTGGGTTATTGGAACTTCTTCTCGTTCAGCCCATAAATTTAATTGTTCGATAGCTCCAGCCCTAAAAGTATCGGCTGCTACTACTTCAGTATTAAATGCCGTTTTATATTTATGCATAAATTTAGAAATTGAAGTTGTCTTTCCTACACCATTTACTCCAATTATTAATAAAACATTAAGTGCTTCTTTGTCTAAATTTAATTCATTATTAAGATTAATATTTGATAATTCAACAATAACTTCTTGCATTTCTTTTTTAAATGATTCTTTATCTACTCGTTTATTTAAAATTCGTTGTTCTAATTTTTCACGTAACATAACTGCTAAAACAGGCACAATATCTAATTCTACCAATTGTTCTTCAAAGTCTTCAAAAAATTGCTCATCGAAAAATTCTCGATCAACGAATAAACCATTTATTTTAGTTGAAAAATTACTAAATGATTGAGAAATTCCAATTCCATAATGAATTTTAGCATCGTTTATTACTTCTTTTAAACTAGAAAAAGGATTGAATGACGTTTTTTCTTTCACTATTTTTTTATCTTCTACCTTTTCTTCTACTACTTTAGTAGTTTGTGTAGTAGTTTGGTCTTTATTTTCTTTTTTATTTTTACCTAATATTTTTTTAAACATTAAACTCCTAAACTGCTTATCTTTTTATTATTTTTTATTTTACTTTTTAAAAACTTAATTTTTATTTAAAATTCTTCTAGTGGCAACAATCATTCCCATAATTAAAGTATATGTATAATAAATGAATGGTACTAAGAAAATAAATACTGTTATTCCTAATAAGGCAGAATTCATTTGCATAAATGCTGTTAAACTTTTAGCCATAAATGACACATACCATACTAAAACATAAATGATTAATAAGTAAGCCCCTGTTTTATGCTCTTTAATAACTAATACTGCTATCATATATTTTAAAATATTTAATGTTAAATAAAAGGTTGAAGTTAAAGAGTTAACTATTAAAGTCATAACAGTTGCTTCATCAGCAAATCCATTAACTTTTAGCCAAGCATTGAAAGCCAACATGGCAATTAACATAATTATAATGGGAATTAAATAAGTTAATGTATAATTTTTCCCACTAGTTGGTTTTTTAGTATAAATAAAATTAATTGACATTAAAACAATAAAAGCAAAGACTAGTGTTAAAACTATTATATAAATTAAATATATTACTGAAGACAATTCAAATGTATAAATTATTTGCTGAATTGTTGAAACTACAGACTTGACCATTGGTAATAAATTATTTATTCCCCAAACAGTTATAACTCCGGTTCCTAATTTTTTAACATCCACCTTAGCATATAAACCATAAAAAAAAGCAATTACTAAAACATAATTAATTGTCCCTAAAATTGTTCCTACATTAATTAATGAGACACTTATTGCTGAATGCAACATGTAAATTCCCGCAATCTTTATTACTACAACCGCTATCATTGCTATAATAGCTACAATCATCCCTAAGTTCATCTTATTATTCTTCATTATTCTCCTTGATTATCATAATGTTTTCCGCCACTAGATACATTTTGAATTCTTTTAATTTTAAAAGCTCTAAAATTGCTAAAAAAATTATGATAACTTCTTTTTTTTGTTTATTTTTTATTTCCTGTTGAAAATTTATTTCTGATTTTCCCTTTAACATTTTAATATAGTCCTTTATATTATAATCTTTTTTGGAAATTATTTTAGCATTTTCTTTCTTTTCTTTCAAATATATTTGGGAAAATGTCTTTTCAATTATTTGATAAAAGTACTCATATTCAATTTTTTGTAATTTTACTTCTTTAAACTCTTTTAAATCGGTCAATTCTTTAATCAAATATTGATGGCGTTTATCTTTTAGTTTATCAATTTTTTTGGTTGCTTCTTTATAAGTTTGATATTCCAATAAACGTCTTATTAATTCTTCTTGATTTAACTCGTCTTCTTCAACTTCTTCTTCAACTTCTTCTTGTAAAACTTTTTTGGATTTATATAATATTATTTCAGCCATTAAGTCTAAGTATTCCACTGCTATATTATAGTTTTGTTGTTGTAATTTGGCAATATATTGCACATATTGTTCTAAAATTGGCTTTAAATTAATAACTGTTATTTCTAATTTTTCTTGTTTAAATAATTCTAATAATAAATCTAAGGGGCCTTCAAAGTCTTCAATTTTAAAAATCAACTTATTATTACTCATATATTTTCCTTATCTAGGAGTTCTTTAATTAGTTCTTGATAATTTTGGGTTTGATATTGTTGTTTTAAATTTATAATATTAGTTTTTAATTCATTATAAAGCAAATTATTGCTACATACTTGTTCAATGGTTTGGAACATTGTTTGTTCTTTAGTTACTAAACCTAATTTATTTTTATGAATAAATTTTACATTAAATTCTTCTTGTCCTTTTAAAGATTGATTTTTATTAATAATCATCGGCTTTTGGGCTTGAATACATTCGGTTATAGAAATTCCTCCAGCTTTTGTAATGACTAAATCACTTTGCGCAATTAACTCTTCCATATTTGTTACAAAAGGATAAATTTTTAAATTTTCTTGGTTATTATATAATGTTAATAATTTGTTATATAATTTATGATTTTTCCCACAAATAACTTGAATTTGTAAATCCTTTTCTTTTAAATTTTCTAAACATTTAATTAATCTTGAAGTTTGATATTGTCCTCTAGCTCCTAAGTTAAATAAAATTGTTGTTATTTTAGAATTATTGTTACACAAATCAAATGTTTTGTTAACAGGAATTCCGGTAATATAAATCTTATCTTTTTTAATTCCTTTTTTAATCAAGTCTAACTTGACATTATTATCAGTTACAAAATAAGTTTCATTTGGATTACTTTTCCAACTATTAGCAAAACCATAATCAGTAATAATTGTAATAATTGGTAGGTTAGTTTTAATTTTATAAGGGTATGTACAAATAATTAAATCCGGCTTATATTGTTTGATTAACTTATTAACTGCTTTATATCCAGTTTTTTGAATTGCATAATGGACAATTGGTGGAATTTTATTTCCACTCCAAAATAAAAATCCATAAAGATTACTTATTAATATATTGGACGCATTTTTTGTAAAAAAGTCTAAATAAATTTTTTCAATTAATTTAGTAGTTTGGGGATTTTGTTCTTTTTTACCATTATGGAGATATACTTGTTGTACAAGTCCTTCTTTTAAAGCTTTGGCTACAGCTAAATGTCCATTTCCAAATTCACTATAAAGTACTAGTACCTTTTTTTTCATTAATCTTCCTCTTTTTTATAATTTAAAAATCTTCGACGATCAAAAGCTAAGATACTAGCTGTCATAGTATTATCCGGAACTTGGTCGATTGCTTTTTGTAAGACATTCATTTTAGCATCTAATTCATCTAATTGACTTAAAGCATAAGCTTCTTTAGTCATTGGTTCTTTAGCTGAACCATATTCCAATTTACCATGATGAGCTAAAATTAAATGCTTCAAGGTTATAATTTCTAAGGTATTTTCAATATTATATTTACCACAAACTTTGACAATTTCTTCAACAGTCATTACTAAATGTCCGATAAGATTACCTTCAACTGTATAAGTTAACCCAAAATGTGACATTTCCTTTAATTTAGAATAATCATGTAACATAATTCCTGTCCATAATAAATCTTGGTCCAAATCGTACATTTTAATCAATTCTTGCGATAAATTTAATAAATTTAGTGTATGTTCTGCTAATCCTCCAATATAATCATGGTGAATTGATTTAGCAGCAGGATATTTAAAAAAATCTAAATTTTTAAAAATTGTTTCATCTAGTAAAATTTTATATTCTTCAATAGTAACTTTTTCATAATAGTTTAAAAGTTCATCATATAATTGCTGATATTCCTTAGTTCCTTTTTTATAAAAATCTAAATAATTTTCTGGCGTGTTAGTTTGTTTCTCAATTGTACTTTTACCTGATAATTTAGTTACTTCTACAAAATTTCCTACTTGATATGTTAAATGCTTATTAGTACTTTTGATAAAAATTTTTTCTAGTTCTTGATTTCTCAATTCAATATTATAAACATTGTTGTTACAATAGATATTCGTTATTAAATAAATCATTTTACTCCTAATTTTTAAATTGTATAGACTATTATTTGTAAAATTAAACTGAATATTAATAAAATACTAATAATAACTATTAATTCTCTTTTTTTTAATCGAAAGATAAAGTGAATAAAATATATATTAATCAAAGAAATTATCATTTGAAGTTTAATCGTCAATAATAACTTATTAATTAATACACTATTTATTAAAACTGTATCACTTATTTCCGAAGAAATATCTAATATTGGAAAGAAGATATAATTTTGAACACTAATTATAATTGCTAAAAAGTTATTATGATTCAAAACATAATTATCCAAAATACTCACAAAATTATTAGAATTCAAATATAACATTTCATTTAATAAAACCAAGTTAATTAAACTCAATATACCTATTGCTAAAAATTTAATATAGGTAACAGTTTCTTGTTCTAATTTTTGCTTGATTATATTTTTTCTTAAATAAAATAAATTAATAATTATATAGTAAGTTATTCCCAATAATTCACTATAGGTATAGATTAAATATCCTAAACAATAAGATATAATAAAACCACAGATTATCAAATAAGGTAATTTATAGTGTTGAATTTTTTTAATATCCTGAAAAATAAGTTCTTTTTTCTCTTTATTTATAAAAATAGTTAATCTGGTTGCTAAATAAATTCCTAAAATTAAAGTTATTATCAAGGATATTTTTAATAGTCTGTCAACTGTTATCACATTATGTAAGATAATTAATACTACTATATTAATTATTAATAATAACCCATAATAAACGATATCAATAATTAGCTTTTTTATTTTATGTTCTAAATGGCGATAACGTTCTATTATTAAAAATATTAAAAGTTCACTATATAATATTATTAAAAAAATTAATAAAGAACTAAAACTACCATTTTGTAATTGCTTAATAACTAATTCACTATAAATATTAAAAGTTGAAATTAAAACAAAAGGCATGATAATTAAATTATATCTAGAAATTCTTAAAAAAGCTCCTAAAAATATTAATAAAATAATACTTAATACTGGTGTCGTATAAATAAAGCTTCCTACAATAGCTAAAAATATAAATTTAAGTTTTTTTTCATGTAATAAATGATCAAAAATATCTTGAATTTTCTCTTGAATATACGAATAACTTAAACGATCATTTAACAATCTAAAGGTTATTATTAATATCGTATAAAAAATAAAATATAATTCAATTTTAACATTTTTTTTATACATTAAAATTGATAGAGAAAAATCAGTTACACTTACTAAATAAATAAATGTTAAACTTAACCCTAAAATTGTTGTTACAAATATATCTTTTTTTAGATAATAATTTATTAAACAAAGTATTATTATGATAGTAAATATTGAAATCATTATTCTCCTATTAAATTACTATTTCTTTTTCGATATAATTTACTCTTTGAGATTTAACTTGTTTTTCTTTATTTTTTAAAGAACCTATAATATTAGAAACTCCTAGTCTACCAACTAACATTAATAAAGCCATAATAAATATTCCTATACTATTAAGATTACCTAATTCTCCCGTAGAAAATCCAGTAGTAGTAATTGCTGAAACAACATCATACCAAATTGCTAAGAGCTTAATATGCGGATTAGTTAAAATAATAAGTAAAAATCCTCCAAAAGTAATTGCGATAAACATAAATGAAACAAAAAAAGCTTTCATTATTGTTTCGTTACCAATATAGTAATTTTTATATCTAACTTTATTATACCCTTTAACTTCTGCTTTTATGTAGGCATAAATAACATAAATAGTGGTAACTCTAATTCCTCCACAAGCTGATGAAGGACTTCCACCAATTACCATGAAAATTGTTGAAAATAATAAGGTTATTGGCTGAAACAATGTTATATCAGTAAAAACATTAAGTCCCACACTTTTAGTGGAAATAGAGATGTAAAAAGCATAATAAATTTTTTCAAACAGGTTATTTTCACTTAAAGTATTATTATATTCCAAGCCTAAAAATATTAAGGCAAAGATTATAACTGTCGCAATATTTACTTTGACTACAATTTTTGTAAAAGGCGAGAATTTATATTTTCTTTTATTTTTACTTTTTTTATGCTTAAAAAATTCTTTTAATTCTACTAAAACTGGATAACCTATAAAACTAAAAATCATTAATATCATCAAAACAAATAAAACAAAATAATCATGATTATACGGTACTGTATTATAAAATCCTGATCCTGATATGGCTGATGAAGCCATGAACAGGCTATTAATAGCTCGGGGAATAAAATTCATATCCATATAACCAATTTTAAAAAATATTAACAGTGCCCCAATTATTTCAACAATTAAGAACATTTTTACAATGGTTAATAAAATTGTTACTACATCTTCAGAGGTTAAATTATTTTGGTCAATTTTTGCTAGCATCCGATTTTTAATCCCAATTTTTCTACCAAGTAATAAAAATAAGACAGTATTCATAGCCATAATTCCCATTCCACCAATGTTAAAAAAGATAATTAAAACTAACCAACCTCCATAATTATAAACTTCATTAACATCGACTACTGATAAACCAGTAGTAGCAAATGAAGAAATAGAAGTAAAAAAACTTTCTAAAAAGCTTACATCTTCTCCAGGATTAATAAATATTTTCATTTGTAATATATACATCCCAATTAAACTTATCACGATATACATAATTACAACTTTTAATACAGGATTTAATTTGTCAAAGTATTTCATTTTTAGTATTCATCCAATTTTTTTTTTAGTATTTCATTAACTAATTTAGGATTAGCTTGTCCTTTAGATTTTTTAATAGTTTGACCAATTAAAAACCCAAAAGCACGCTCTTTTCCTGCTTTATATAATTCAATTGAATCTGGATTATCCGTTAATACTTCCTCAATCATTTGCGTAATTACCTTTGGATCTGTTATTTGTTTAATTCCTAATTTATCAACTAATTCAACTGCTGTTATCTTTTCTTTTAATAACTGAGGAATTAATTTTTTGACATGATTAGTAGAAATCTCTCCTTGTTTTAATAATTTATTTATTTGTATTAAATCTATAATAGTCAAAAAAGTTTCTTTAAATTCTACTTTTTCTTTATTTAAGTATTCATTAACATTAACTAATAAATAATTTAATGATTGTTGTGGTTCTAATTCTTTTTCTTGTAAAGTTTTTAAAAAGAACTTAGTCATCTCTTTATTAGCCAATAAAATTTCTACTTCTTTAGTATTTAATTGATAGTCATTTATTAAAGTAGTTCTAATTGCTTGCGGTAATAATGGTATGGTTTGTGTTTTTTGTAAAATATATTCATCTGTTAAAGTAATTAAAGGTAAATCTGGTTCCGAAAAATAACGATAATCTGAAACATTTTCTTTAACACGCATAACTACTAATTTTTTTGTGTTTTCGTCAAATCTTTTAGTACATAATTGAACTTTTTCACCAATAATGTATTTTTTGATTTGTTCTGTTTGTTCTAATTCAATCGCTTTTTGAACATTTGCTAAAGAATTTAAGTTTTTAATTTCTACTTTAGTATTTAAGTTTTGTGCTCCTAATGGTCTGATTGATACATTAACATCTACTCGGAAACTTCCTTCTTCTAATTTACCATCACAAACATCTAAATATATTAAAATTTCTCTTAATTTTTCTAAATATTCTCTAGTTTGCACTCCACTTCTTAATTCGGGACTTGAGACAATTTCTACTAATGGAACTCCACAACGATTATAATCCAATAAAATTTCATTACCATTATTAAAAGTTTTAGCAGTATCCTCTTCCATATGCATAAAATCAATTCCTATTTTTGTACCATCAGTTAATTTAATATAACCTTTTGTTCCAATTGGTGTATCAAACTGAGTTATTTGATATCCTTTAGGATTATCGTGATAAAAGTAATTTTTACGATCCCAATGCATTTCTTTAGTAATATTCATCTGCAAAGCTTTAGTTATTAATAAAGCTTTTTCTAATACTTCATTATTAAATTGAGGTAAAGTTCCTGGTAAGCCTAAGTCAATTGGATGAACATTAGTATTTGGCTTGTCATTAATATTATTTTTGGCTGGTGAGAAAATTTTTTGTTTAGTATTTAATTCAGCATGTACTTCAACTCCAATTATTGTTTCAAAATTATTCATTATTTCTCCAACTTTCTATTTTTTTAGCTATATTATAAATTTTCTTTTCTTCATATTTATTGGCTAATACTTGAATACTAATTCCCATACCATTAGTTAAATCAGCTATTGGTACACTCATTGAAGGAATTCCAGTCATATTAGCTGGAATTAAAAAGAAATCATATAAATAGCCAACTTTATCATCAACATGTTCTCCCACTTTTATTCCTTCACCAAAGGTAACAGGACCTAATAAAATATCGTATGTTTTAAAAACTTTTTGAATTTCTTCAATCATTTTACTTCTTATTTGTTGAGCTTTTTTAAAATATTCTTTTGAATGGGCAGATGAAGTCATATAGCCACCAATTACTAATCTTTTTTTTACTTCATTTCCAAAATTTCTACGATACGTTGCAAAATCATTAGTTTCATTATTAATTCCAAAACGCATTCCATCATAACGACTTAAGTTAGATGAAGCTTCAGAATAAGCTAAAATCATATATAATTCAAAAGCATATTTGACTGTAGGAATTGATACTTCTTCTACTTCATAACCATTATTTTTAAATAATTCAATTTGTTTTTGAATTTCTTGTCCTACTTGATCTTCTTTAACATAATCTAACCATTCTTTAACATAACCAATTTTTAGTTTTTCATCTGAGTTAATTAAAGATTTTGCTTCATAATTTTCAGGTACGTAATTAGTTTGATCATTTAAATCATTTTGAGCTAATATTTCTAAAACAGTAGCGTTATCTTCAATTGTATTTGATAAAACGCCAATTGTATCTAAAGAAGAGGCAAAAGCAATTGTTCCATAACGAGAAACTAAACCATAAGTTGGTTTTAATCCATAAATTTTATTAAAAGCGGCTGGTTGACGAATACTTCCTCCTGTATCAGTTCCAGTAGCTACCGGAATTAGCCCTTTTGCGACAGCATAAGCACTTCCTCCTGAAGAACCTCCGACTACATAATCTTCATTATGAGCGTTTTTTACAGTACCATAATAACTATTACTATTATCAAACCCCATGGCAAATTCATCCATATTTAAACTACCTACAATCGCAAAACCAGCAGCTTTTAATAATTTTGTTACAGTTGATTCATAATTACCAGTATATTCAGATAATATTTTACTTCCTGAAGATGAAATTACTCCTTGTTGGACATGGATATCTTTAACACCTATTATTGGACTTTGCTCATTAAAAGCTTCATTAATACTTACAAATGAGTTTCCTTCATCTGTTTTAATTTTCTTTAAAATTTGCTCTTTAGTTAAAGTTTTAAAATATTCAATATTATTCTTCATTTTGCTCCTTTTGGATTTTAACATAATCTGCTTCAAAATTATTAATTGTCTTCATATTTACTTGTTCAGTAAATGGTTGGGCTTCTTGGACAATATCATGGTCTTGTTGAGCCATTGTTCTTGTTCTTTCATAGCCTTCAGTATCTTCTTCAAAAATTTCGTTTAATTTATCAGTTATCTTATAGATTGCTTCATTTATTTTATCTAATTCTTCATCATGTAAATCAATTTTTAATTGTTGGGCAATGACTTTTAATTCTTCTTTTTTTATTTTCATATTTTCTCCTATTTTATATATTCTGTTACTATTTTGGCGGAATTATACTCTAAAATAGCATAAGTATCTCCGGAAGAAGATTTTATAGTTATTTCTAATTTAGGAATAGCAAGCAACTCAGTTGTTAAATTATCTTTAATATATTGAATTAAAGATTCTAAATTAATTTCTGAATAGTACTGAATTACGACTTCCATATCTAAGTTTACTAATTTATTATCTTCATACTTACCAATCGCACTAACTCCTGTGTTCGAAATAAAAAATTGGTTTAATTTAGTAACAAAATTTTCAATTTCTAAATTTATAGTATCTTCTGAAGAGTAATCAGGGAACATTTTATATTCAATATTTTGCGTTTTAACTTTTTCCAAGCCTTCATCTTCAACAGGGATATATCCGTAAGTATAATAACTTCCTGGTAATAACATATCGTTAGATTCTTTATAAAAAGCACAAATTATATTTACATCTTCAATTTCTTTAACTTGACGTATATAATTTACCATTTTATTAGAAATATATTTTGTGATAAAATTTTCAATTTCATCATCTGAAATATCAACATCATCTTTATCTTCATCATAAGTATATGTTGTATCTATTCCAAAACCAAAAGCTATCGTATTAACATTTTGTTCTGATTTTTCATTCAATGTATAAAAATCACTTTCTACCATTGTATTAACATATATCGGATTTTCTTTTGGATTATTTTCTTCTGGTAAATTTAAACCATTAGGATATTCTGAAGACTCTCTTTGTAACAATTCATTTACTTCTTCAGTTGTTAAAATATCTCCTGGCTTGTAAAAATAATCTTGCGTTTTTACAAATTCTTTACTTAAATCTACTAAACTACTTTCCATATCATCAAAGTTTAAATAAGAATCAGTACTTCGGGCTATTCCTTTAATTGGTGATTCATCTAATGGAGACTCTATCTTATAATTTCCAGAGGGTTCAACAATCGCCGTTGTTTCACTTTCTGCTAAACTTTCAGGAGGACTTTGATTACAACCTGATAACAGACTTAACATTAATAATAAAATTATTATTCTTTTCATTTTCCTCCTTTATAGTCTCATTTAAATATTATACTAAAATTTATGAATTATAACAAGTAGAGAGGTTTAAGAAATGGTTAAGTAATAATATTTAAACAATTAAAACAAGATTTTAAAATGAATAAATTATCTATCTAATATTATAAGTTAGTATAAAATAATCTTAAAATGTCGGGTAATAATATGATATCATCTATACTTTTTCTAAAAAATTATACTAAATTTACTTACAAAATAGTAATTTAAATATATTGAATCATTTTCATCATTTCCATAAATAAAGCCTTCTATTTTTAAAAAATAGAAGGCTTATATTTTTTCTTAATTATATAATTATTTAATTTTTCTTTGTTTTAAAAATAAAATTAAAGGCATAAATATTAACCACATTAAATTCAATAATATATTAGAACCTGTTTGTGATAATTCATTATTAATTATATCTTTTTTATGAGGATCTGTTCCATTTGCTATTTCATCTTTATCTGAAATACCATCGTTATCTGTATCTCCTGTATTTGGTGTTAATGGGTCTAATCCATTTGTTATTTCATCAACATCTGTTATTCCATCGTTATCTGTATCTTTGTCTTTGTTTGATTCAATTGGATCTAATCCATTGTTAATTTCATCAACATCTGTTATTCCATCTTCATCTATATCTTTGTCTTTGTTTGATTCGATTGGGTCTAATCCATTATTAATTTCATCAACATCTGTTATTCCATCGTTGTCTATATCTTTGTCTTTGTTTGATTCAATTGGATCTAATCCATTATTAATTTCATCAACATCTGTTATTCCATCGTTGTCTATATCTTTATCTTTATTTGATTCAATTGGATCTAATCCATTGTTAATTTCATCAACATCTGTTATTCCATCGTTGTCTATATCTTTATCTT
>JBKDZV010000020.1:0-11088 GCA_047971455.1 Mycoplasmatales bacterium
TAAATCATATCTTAAGTGAAAATACAGGAAAATCAATGAAACAAATTCAAAAAGATACTGATCGTGATAATTTCTTTTCTGCTCAAGAAGCCAAAGATTATGGCTTAATAGATGAAATAGTCTAATATAGATTTCTAAATTAAAGTTTGTTTATATTGATTTGAAATATAAACAAACTTTTTTTAGTGTACAAAATAAAATAGATATTATTAATTAAATATTTAAATGCTAAATAATTTATGTTATGATAATATAAATGCTAACAAATATAAATTATTTACTAGTTAGGAGGACAATGGAAAATGAAAGAATAGAGTATAAATTAGATATAATAAAAAAAGATGGTTTATATACATTTTTAAAAGAAATTGTAGCCTTTTTAAACTCGCAAGGTGGAGAATTAATATTTGGTGTGGATGATAAAGGTAATTATGTTGGTTTTAAAGATGAAGAATTTGATAAAAAATTAGAACAACTTCAAAATATAATCTATCAAAGCATAACACCAAATATTCAAACTTTAGTAGAAATAGAAGAAATACAAAATAATTGTATAAAAGTTATTGTAAGTAATCTAACTAAACATAAGCCTTATTATATAACAAAATACGGTTTAAGTCCTAAAGGAGTTTATGTTAGAAAAGGAAGTTCTTCAATCCCCTTAGCAGATAGTGAAATAAAAATAATGTATAAAAATCATAATAATTCAGCATTGAGTACATTAAAAGCTAAGCATAATAAATATGAATTTAGAAATTTAAGTATTCGCTTTGAAATTCAAGTAGAAAAAAAATTATCATCTATAAAAAAATTAAATTTAGGTATAATTGATGAAGAGGAAAATATAACAAGGTTAGGGGAATTATTTGCCGATGAAAACTCAAATATTATAGATATAGCAGTATTTAAGGGATTAACTAAAACTTCAAATTTTCATATAGAATCTTTTGGTAATATTCCATTAAATGAAGCTTTTGAAAAAGTTATTAATTATATTGAACTTAATAATACTTCAGTTATAACAAAGATAAGAGCCCAAAGAGAAGAGCAGAAAAATTATAATTCTAAAGCAGTAAGAGAGGCAGTATTAAATGCTTTTATTCATAATGATTACGAAGTTGGTTATCCTAAATTTACGTTGTTTATTGATAGACTAGAAATATCTTCATATGGAGGATTACTCCCCTCAATGAGTAAAGAAGCTTTTTTTAAGGGAAGAAGTAAAAGTAGAAATGAAGACATAGTAAAAATCTTTAAATTATTTAAAGGAACCGAATCAATAGGTCGAGGAATTCCAATAATATTAGAACATTATAAAGAAGAAATATTTGAAATATTAGATGATGAATTAATAATTACATTTCCTAATAAAAATTATCAACAAATAACGAAGAGCGAAGAGAAAATAGCGAAGAGCAAAGATAATATAGCGAAGAGCGAAGAGAAAATAGCGAATAGCAAAGATAATATAGCGAAGAGCGAAGATAATATAGCGAAGAGCGAAGATAATATGGCGAAGAGCGAAGATAAAAAAAAGGTTAATAATCAAGAAAGAATAATTAAAAAAGAAAAATTATTACAAAACATATATAATTATATAAGTCAAAAAAATGAAGTGACAGTTAAAGAAGTAAGTGAACAATATGATTTATCAGCAAGAGTAACACAAATATATTTAAAAGAATTATATTTAAAAAATAAGTTAGATAGAAAAAAAGAAAGTAAAAGATATTTATATTATAAAAAAGATAAAAAGTAAGTAGAAGAATAAGGAAGTTATGGATAATTTTATATTAGTAATATATGCTGGGATATTTGTTTGGGGAATGACCGCCTTAGGAGCTGGATTAATATTTTTATTAAAAAATATTAAACAAATTTATTTAGATGGAATGTTAGGATTTGCCGCTGGAGTTATGATTGCCGCCTCGTTTACATCATTAATTTTACCAGCATTAGATTATGCTCAAATAGAACATTCCCCAACTCAAAGTATGTTAATGGTTGGAGGTGGAATTTTAATAGGAACGTTATTTTTAATGTTAATGGATAAAATATTACCACACTTACATGCTATATCAAATGTTACAGAGGGACCAAAAACTTCACTCAAGCGGAGTTTTTTATTAGTTTTAGCAATTACTTTACATAATATCCCTGAAGGTTTAGCAGTAGGGGTTGCTTTTGGAGCTTATGGAGCAACAGGAAATGCTGTTTTGTTAACATCAGCAATAGGCTTAGCTTTGGGAATTGGAATTCAAAATTTTCCCGAAGGAGCTGCGGTATCATTTCCTTTGTATCGTGAAGGATATTCGAAAAAAAAAAGTTTTTTTTATGGACAACTGTCAGGAATAGTTGAACCAATAATGGTTATTATAGGTTATTTTTTAGTAAATATTATGAAACCAATTTTACCTTTTGCTTTAGCCTTTGCTGCTGGAGCAATGATGTTTGTAGTAATAGAAGAATTAATACCAGAAAGTCAAACTAACAAAAATATCCACTTAATGACTTTAATGACAATGGTTGGATTAGTGGTAATGTTAACCCTTGATGTATTACTAGGTTAAGTATTAAATAGATGAAGGAGAAAAATGAGTCAAAAAAATGTAAATATGACAATTGAAGATATCTTTGCTAAAAGATTTGGGAGATATTCTAAATATATTATTCAAGAAAGAGCCTTACCAGATGTAAGAGATGGTTTAAAGCCAGTACAACGAAGAATTTTATATGCGATGAATCAAGATAATAATACTTTTGATAAACAATTTAGAAAATCAGCAAAAACTGTTGGTAACGTAATTGGTAATTATCATCCTCATGGTGATACTTCAGTTTATGAAGCAATGGTTAGAATGTCACAAACTTGGAAAATAAATGAACAATTAGTAATAATGCATGGAAATAATGGATCAATAGATGGCGATAATCCTGCAGCTATGCGTTATACTGAAGCAAAATTAAGTGAATATTCTAATTTTATGTTACAAGATATTTATAAACAAACAGTAAAGATGGTACCTAATTTTGATGACACAGAATTAGAACCTTCAGTATTACCATCTCGTATTCCTAATTTATTAATTAATGGAACTAGTGGAATAGCTAGTGGATATGCTACAGAAATCCCACCTCATAATATGCAAGAAGTTTTACAAGCCGCAATTTTTTTAAATCAAAATGAAGAAGCAACATTAACCCAGTTAATGAAGTATATTAAAGCTCCAGATTTTCCTACAGGTGGAACAATTCAAGGAATAGAAGAGGTAAAAAAAGCCTATGAAACTGGAAGAGGTAAAATTGCCATTGTCGCAAAATATGAAATTATTAAAAATGAAATTTTAATTTCTGAAATTCCCTATGAAGTAAATAAAGCAACGTTATTACAAAAGATAGAATTATTAAAAATCGAAAAAAAAGTTCAAGGAATAGAAGAAATAGTAGACCAAAGTGATCAAAGTGGTTTAGAAATTAAAATTGTCTGTTCAAAAAATGTTTCAGCCCAAATGGTTATGAACTTTTTGTTAAAACAAACAGATTTAAAGAAAAATTATAACTTTAATATGATTGCTATTGCAAATAAAAAACCTCAGTTAATGGGTTTAAAACAAATCTTAAGTTCATTTTTAAAACATCGTGAAGATGTTGTTATAAAACGTAGTAACTATGAATTAAATAAATGTAAAACAAGATTAGAAATAGTTAGTGGTTTAATGATTGCGGTTGATAATTTAGATTTAGTTGTAAAAATAATTAGAGCTTCTAAGGATAAAAGCGATGCAAAAGAAAATCTAATTAAACAATTCAACTTAACAGAAAATCAAGCCGAAGCAATTGTTATGATGCAATTATACCGTTTAACAAACACCGATATTACTAAATTAGAACAAGAATATCAAGAATTAGAAGCTAAAATTAAAGAATTAAAAAATATTTTAAATGATAGATTAGTATTAAAAGATATAATTAATCAAGAATTAGAAGCAATCTTAAAAGAACTTAAGACTAAAAGAAAATCAGCTATTCAAAATGAAGTAGAAGATATAGTGGTCCATAAAGCTGATTTAATTAAAGAAGAAAAGAATATTTTAGTATTAACGCAAAATAAATATATTAAACGAACTAATTTACGTTCTTATTTAACAGCCAAAAGTTCACCACAACTAATTCAAGGTGATAAAATAGATAAAATAATTTCTATTAAAAATAAAGATAATTTGTTGGTTTTTTTTGATGATGGAACTTATGCTTTATTACCAGCTTATGAAATAGAAGAAAATAAATGGAAAGATGTAGGCAAAAATCTGTCATTATTAATTAAAGATATTGACCAAACTAAAGTTGTTAATATTATACCTTATCAAAAAGAAACAGAAATTATTTCAATAACTCAACAAGGATATATGTTAAAAGTAAAAATTGAAGATTTTGAAGTTAAAAAATTAAATAAAAAAATTAAATATCAAAAAATCAAAGAAAAAGATCAAGTTGCTTCAGTAACTATAACTCAAGCAAAAGAAGATTTAATTATAATAACTGATAATGATAATTATCAAGTGTTAAATAATGAATTACTAGAACATAATACAATCAAACGAGTAGGAACTAAAATTAAGGCACTAAATAAAAAAGAAAAAATTAAATATATAAATATAATTAAAGATAATATTTTATTATTTTCTAACCAAGGATATTATGTATTAGTAAAAAAAGAAAATTTAAACTTGGCTAATTTTAGATTTGAACTATTATTTACTAATTTAAAATCTAATCAACAAAATATGGAATATATATTAACAGATGTAACAAATTTAGTAAGTATAAAAGAAAATGAGTATCTAAAAATAGCTAAAACCGAATTAACAAAATCGCAAGTTGGTGATAAAATTAGAAATTTAATGAAAGTTACAATGCTAGAAAAAGTAATAAAAGAGATAGAATTATAAAAATAAAAAGCAAAAAAAGAGTAGAAAAGTTTCTACTCTTTTTTAATGTTATATAAGTTGTTTAAAACAACTTATAAAAAAAAGAAATAAAATTAAAAAAATTATTGAAATGATTACAAAATAATGTTAAAATATCTCCTGTAAACGTTTTAGTCGTTTATTTTTTTAAAACTTATTTTCTTGTTAATACAAGTTATAAAAGTTTATATTTTAAATTTAGATTTACAATTAAAATTAATAAAAGGAGTTAGACAATATGAAAACAGAAAAAAAAATATCAAGTTCATTTATTTATTTCTTTGGAGCTTTTGGTGGTATTCTTTTTGGATACGACATTGGAGTTATGACAGGAGCATTACCATTTTTACAAAATGATTGGAACTTAGCAGGTCAGGCAACTTTAATTGGGATGATTACTTCATCTGTTATGTTAGGAGCAATTGTAGGGGGAGCAGCAGCAGGAACATTATCAGATAAAATGGGACGTCGTAAGATGATTTTAATATCTGCAGTAATTTTTGTGATTGGTTCTTTATTATCTGCAATGTCACCAGATGAAGGAACAACATTTTTAATTATTTCTAGAATTATTTTAGGATTAGCAGTAGGGGCAGCTTCAGCATTAGTACCAGCTTATATGTCAGAAATGTCACCAGCTAAATTAAGAGGTCGTTTATCAGGAATTAATCAAGTTATGATTGTTTCAGGAATGTTATTATCATACATTGTTGACTTTTTATTACAAGGATTACCTGAAACTATGGCATGGCGTTTAATGTTAGGATTAGCTGCAATTCCAGCGATTATTTTATTCTTTGGAGTATTAGCTTTACCAGAATCACCACGTTTTTTAATTAAAATGAAAAAATTTGATAAAGCTAAAGAAGTATTAGGATTTATTCGTAAACCAGATGAAGTAGAAAAAGAATTTGAAGAAATTATGAATTCATCAAAAAAAGAACAAAGTATTGAAACAGCAGCATCATGGGGAATGTTATTTACTGGTAAGTATCGTGCATTAGTTATTGCTGGGATTGGTGTAGCAGCATTACAACAGTTTCAAGGAGCAAATGCTATTTTTTACTACATTCCTTTAATTGTAGAAGATGCAACAGGACAAGCAGCTAGTTCAGCCTTATTATGGCCAATTATTCAAGGAATAATTTTAGTACTTGGTTCATTATTATTCTTAGTGATTGCGGATAAATTTAATCGTCGTACATTATTAAAAATTGGTGGAATAGTTATGGGATCATCATTTATTTTACCAGCTTTATTAAGTAATGTTGTAAGTGCTCAAACTAACTCTGTTTTAATTTTAGTATTTTTAAGTATTTACGTAGCCTTTTATTCATGTACATGGGCACCACTTACATGGGTATTAGTTGGAGAAGTTTTCCCATTAGTAATTCGTGGACGTGCAACAGGAGTGGCTTCATCATTTAACTGGATTGGATCATTCTTAGTAGGATTATTATTCCCAATTATGACTGAAGCATTACCTCAAGAATTAGTGTTTGCCATTTTCGGAGTAATTTGTTTAATTGGGGTAGGATTTATTCAATTTGCCGTACCAGAAACTAGAGGAAAAACTTTAGAAGAAATTGAAGAAAATGCTGCTAAAAAAGCAGCTCAGTAAAATTGAATTAAATTATTAATAATACATATGATAATAAAAAATTCTAAAAAGAATATATTATTACTAATCAAAACAGGTAATATTTTTAAAAGTATGATATAATTTAGGTAGTAGCATGTATCTACAAGAAAAGATTTTTGAAAAAATAATATAAGTATTTTAATAAATAATCCCTAAATTGAGGGAAAAAAACTAAACTTAGGAGAAAAAATGAAAGAAATATGGTTTGTAACAGGTTCTCAACACTTATATGGAGCAGAAACTTTAAAACAAGTAAAGGCTAATTCACAAACAATAGTTAAATCTTTAGCAACAGCTACAGGAGAAAATATAAAATTTAAAGAATTAGTAACTTTAAAAGAAGAAGTTAATGAAGTATTTAATGAAGTAAATAGTTCAAAAGAATGTATTGGAGTTATTGTTTTTGCTCATACATTTAGTCCAGCTAAAATGTGGGTAAACGCTTTTTCTAAATTAGAAAAACCATTATTACACTTACATACACAATTTAATAAAGTTATTCCAGCTAATGAAATAGATATGGATTACATGAATTTACACCAATCAGCACATGGAGATCGTGAATTAGCTCACGGAATGACACTTGCTGGTGTTAAAAGAGATGTAGTAGTAGGACATTACGAAGATAAAAAAGTAGTAGAAAAAATTGGAAATTGGGTAAACGCTATTAAAGGTGTTGATGTATCAACTAACTTTAAAATGGTTCGTTTTGGAGATAACATGAACTGTGTTGCCGTAACTGATGGAAATAAAGCTATGGCTGAATTAAAATTAGGATGGACAATTAATACTGTAGGTGTAGGAGATTTAGTTGAATATGTAGATGCTGTAACTGAAGCACAAATTGATGCCTTAATTAAAGAATATGAAACATTATATGATTTTGCTGATAATTGTAAACCAGGAGCAGAAAAATATGAAAATGTACGTTACCAAGCAAGATTAGAATTAGGAATTGAAAAATACTTAGTAGATGGTGGATACAATGCCTTTACAACAAACTTTGATATTTTACATGGTTTAAAACAATTACCAGGATTAGCCTCACAAAGATTGATGGCTAAAGGATACGGATTTGCTGGTGAAGGGGATTGGAGAACTTCAGCAATGGTTCATATTCTAAAATCAATGGCTAATAATGAAGATACTTCATTTATGGAAGATTATACATACGATTTTGAAAGAGGATTAATCTTACAATCTCATATGTTAGAAATTTGTCCAACAATTGCTAAAGATAGACCAAAAATTGAAGTACACCCATTAGGAATTGGTGGAAAAGAAGATCCAGCTAGAATTACATTTGAAGGTAAAAAAGGAGATGGAATTGCTGTTTCATTAGTAGAATTAGGTGGGGAATACCGTTTATTAGTAAATACAGTAGAAGTAGTTGAAGCACCTTACCAAATGCCTAAATTACCAGTAGCTGCTACATTTTGGAAACCACAACCTAATTTAGAAACAAGTGCCCACGCTTGGTTATTAGCTGGAGGAGCACACCATACAATTTTCTCAGCAAAATTAAATGTAGCACAAATTCAAACATTTGCTAAATATTATGGAATAAAAACTGTTATCATAGATGAAAATACAACAGTTAGTCAAATCGAAAAAGAATTAAATATATAAGAGGAGAAACATGTATACTGAACTAAGAAAACGAGTATTAAAAGCAAATTTATTTTTACAACAAGAAGGTTTAGTTAAACTTACTTGGGGAAATGTCAGTGAAATAGATCGTGAGTTAGGCGTAATTGCAATTAAACCAAGTGGTGTTAGTTATGATGTAATGAAAGAAGCTGATATTGTAATTACTGATTTGGAAGGTAATGTAGTAGATGGAGATTTAAATCCATCTTCTGATTTACGAACACACGTTGAAGTGTATCGTAAATATCCAGAAATAGGAGGAATAACTCATACGCATTCTACATACGCAACTGCTTGGGCTCAAGCTAAAAAACCTATACCATTTCACGGAACAACTCATGCTGATCATTTTCATGGTTCAGTTATTGTAGCTCGTGATTTAACAGATGAAGAAATTAATGGAGATTATGAAAGAAATACGGGGTTAGTAATTTGTGAATCATTAGAAAAAGCAGGTGTTAATCCCATTCATAATCCAGCAATTTTAGCACCTAACCATGCCCCATTTACGTTTGGGACAGATGCTGCAGATTCTGCTAAAAACTCTTTAGTATTAGAAGAAGTAGCTAAAATGACTTATTTAACATTGTTAATAAATCCAACAGTAGAAGAAGGAAGTCAAACATTATTAGATAAGCATTTCAATCGTAAACATGGAGCAAATAGTTATTACGGACAAAAGTAAAAAAAATAAAAATATAATAAAAATAATATAATAAGATACTTATGAAGTAGCTTATTATATTTTGGGATATAGGTAAATTATTAAAATAAAAGCAACAACAGCAATTAAAACAGGAGAAGTATCATTAGGGATTGAGTTAGGTTCAACAAGAATTAAAGCTATTTTGATTGATGATAATTACAATATTGTCGCTCAAGGTGATTATGGTTGGGAAAATGAATTAATAGATGGAATGTGGACTTATAGTTTAGTTAAGATTTGGAATGGAATTTCAGTTTGTTATTCAAATTTAAAAAAAGATGTTTTTCATAAATATGGAATTAAATTAACTAAAATTAAAAATATTGGTATTAGTGCTATGATGCATGGTTATGTAGTATTAGATGAAAATGAAGAATTATTAGTTCCTTTTAGAACATGGAGAAATACTAAACAAGAAGAAGCTTCTAAATTTTTAACAAATTTATATTCATATCCAATTCCTCAAAGATGGAGTAATGCTCATATTTATCAAGCAATTTTAAACAAAGAAGATCACGTAAATCAAATTAAACATCAAACAACTTTAGCAGGATACGTTCATTATATGTTAACTGGAAGACATGTAATGGGAGTAGGAGAAGCTTCTGGAATGTTCCCAATTGATATTAAAACTAATCAATTTAACCAAGAATTTTTACAAAAATTTAATGAAGAAGTTCATGCTAAAGGAATTACTTGGAACTATGAAGATTTATTACCAGAAGTATTAACTGCTGGACAAGATGCGGGAATTTTAACAGAAGAAGGAGCAAGAATCTTAGATCATAGTGGAGAATTAGAAGCGGGAGCTAGATTATGTCCACCAGAAGGAGATGCTGGAACAGGAATGGTAGCAACAAATAGTGTTGCCCAAAGAACAGGAAATATTTCTGCTGGAACATCTGTCTTTGGAATGATTGTGTTAGAAAAAGATTTACAAAAATTACATGAAGAAATTGATTTAGTAACAACACCAGACGGTTCATTAGTATCAATGGTCCACTGTAATAACTGTAAATATAATTTAAATCTTTGGATGAGTTTATTTGAAGAAACAATTAATACTTTTGGTTTTGAAGTATCAAAAAATGATTTATATACAAAATTATTTAAAAAAGCCTTAGAAGGTGATTTAGATGCTGGTGGCTTATTAACTTATGAATATTTATCAGGAGAACATATCACAGGATTTGAAGAAGGAAGACCAATGTTTATTTCTAAACCTGATAGTAATTTCAATTTAGCTAATTTCTTAAGATGTAGTTTATATTCATCATTAGGAACTTTAAAATTAGGATTAGATATTTTATTAAAAGAAGAAAAAATTAAAATTGATAAAATTTATGGTCATGGAGGATTTTTCAAAACTGAAGAAGTAGGTCAACGAGTAATGTCACAAGCTACATCATCACCAATTTCTGTTATGGCGACAGCGGGAGAAGGTGGAGCATGGGGAATTGCTATTTTATCAGCTTACCACGAATCAGGATATGATAAATTGGAAGATTTCTTAGCAGAAAAAATCTTTAGCGATACTTCAGTTGTAACAATTGAAGCTGGACATAAAGAAGTAGCAGGATTTGAAAAATTTATTGAACGTTACAAACAAGGATTAGAAATTGAAAGAAGTGCAGTACAAAATTTACGTTAAGTAAAAGAAAAGTTTAATCAAAAAGGAGTAAAATGTCAACTAATAAAACTCAAGAATATACAATTACAAATGGTGATTATGTTGTTAAATTTTTAAACTTAGGAGCGGTAATTACAGAATATAGTTATCAAGGTCAAAATGTAGTATTAAGTTTTGAAGAACAAGAAGCTTATTTAAATAATGGAAGCTATATTGGAGCAGTTGTTGGTCGTAGTGCTGGAAGAATAAAAGATGCACAAATTACTGATTGGAAATTACCAATAAACTTTAATGATAAACATAATTTACATGGTAATGGTTTTGATATAAAATATTATGAAGTTCAAGTAAATGCTAATCAAGCAATTTTAACTTTACATGATAAAGAAGGAGATTTTCCTGGAAATGCTGATATTAAAATAATTTATACTTTAACTAATGAAGGTTTAGAACAAGAAATTAGTGCAACTTCTGATAAACCAACAATTTTTAA
>JBKDZV010000021.1:0-42092 GCA_047971455.1 Mycoplasmatales bacterium
ATAATGGAGTAGATGATATTCGAATAATTATTGAGAATGTCCAATATCAACCTATTTATTTACAAAAAAAAGTTTATATTATTGATGAAGTTCATATGTTATCTAAAGGAGCTTTTAATGCTTTATTAAAAACTTTAGAAGAACCACAAGAAAATAGTATTTTTATTTTAGCAACAACAGAACCTAATAAAATTCCAGCAACTATTTTGTCAAGATGTCAACGTTTAGACTTTAGAAGAATAACTAATGATGTTATGGATAAGCATTTGCATGATATTTTACAAAAAGAAGAAATAAAATTTGAACCAGAAATTATTCCTATAATCACTAGTTTATCTGATGGCTGTGTACGCGATGCTTTAAGTATTTTACAAAAATTAATTATTGGAACAGATAATTTAACAATCTCCTATGTCCAGCAAGTTTTAGGAATTTTACAAGAAGAACAATATCAAGTATTAACAGATTATTTAATAAAAAAAGATTTAAAATTAGCAATTAATTATTGGCAAGAAATATATGAAGCAGGCGTAGACATTACGAACTTTATTATTGATTATCAATATTATTTAAAAAACTTAATTATGGAAAACTCTACTAAAATAGAACAAATAATTAAAATTATTTATAAAATAAATGATTTGGAACAACGAGCAATATATACTAAAAATTTAAATAATTTAATTGAAGTATGTTTTATTGATATTGTAAATAATTCAGAGCAAATAGAACAAACTAGGGTAAGTAAAGAAACTGAGACAGTTGCCAAAGTAACAAAAACTAAGGTAGTTAAAAATACTGATGAATTAAAAAGTTCTACAAGTAATTCTGAAGTGAAGACAACTAATGTTAAAAGAGTTCCAACAATAAAAAAAGATATTACCCAAGTAACAATTGATGAAGAAGTGTGTTATAATGTATTAGATACGGCAACAAAAGAAGCACGAATTTCTTGTACTAAAAAATTTACGCAAATAAGTGATGAGTTAACCCAAAATAAAAAACACGGTTTAGCTAAATTTTTTATTGAAGGTCAAATAAAAGCAGCATCGAACACAGAAATGATTGTTGTAATAGATAGTGCTTTAGTTCAGCCTTATTTAAAGCGTAAAGAAGATTTAGTAAAGAATATTGAAGAAATACAAAATATTCATATAATTGATAATAAAATTTGGAATAAAATAAAAAAAGTTTATATGGAACGCAAAAATTTAACTAATAATCTCCCTCAAGAAAAAGAGCAAATTAAAGAAGTAAAGCTTAATACCGATGAAGAAGACATTATTAAAAAGTTAGAAAAAAAATTAAAAACAAAAGTAAAAACATTGGAGGAATAATGAATATAAAACAAATACAACAAATGATGAAACAAGCCCAAAAAATGCAAGGAAGTATGGAAACAATTCAAAAAGAAATTGATAAAAAAGAATTTAATGCTACCGCCGGAGGTGGAGTAGTAACTGTTAAAATGATGGGAGATAAAAAAATTCAAGAAATTATTATTAAAGAAAATGTTTTAGATCCAGAAGAAAAAGATATGTTACAAGATATGATTAAATTAGCAGTTAATCAAGCACTTGAGGATATTGATAATTATACAAAAGAACAAATGGGACCAATTACTCAAGGACTACCTTTTTAATGAAACTTTATTCTTTTGCTTCTAGTTCAACTGGTAATTGCTATTTATATATCTTTGGTAATACTAAAATCTTAGTAGATATTGGAATTTCTCGAAAGAAATTATTAGAAAAATTAAAAGATGTAAATCTTTCTATTGAAGAAATTGATGAAGTTATTTTAACTCATGAACATTCAGATCATATTAAAGGGTTAGAAGTTTTAGTAAAAAATCATAACCCTTTAGTTAACATAACGCAAGGAACATATGCTGCTTTAACACATGAAATAGAAAATTTAAATTTTGTTCAAGCTAATAAAAAAATTAAGATTAAGGATGTTACCATTGAACCATTAGAAATATCACATGATGCTAATGAGCCAATTGGAATAAATTTTGAATATCAAGGCCAAACTTTTTCTCATATTTTAGATACGGGGTATATTCCTCAAAAAATTCAGCAAAAGATTACTAATTCACATTTTTATGTATTAGAAAGCAACTATGAAGAACAAGCCTTATTAACTAATCCTAAATATCCATTTAGTATAAAAAAAAGGATTAATTCTGACACTGGACATTTATCTAATAAACAGGCTAGTCAATACATTAAAGAATTAGTTGGGAATAATACTAAGATAGTTTGCTTTGGACATTTAAGTGAAAAAAATAATAGTAGTGATTTAGTGGATATTATGAATGATAGCTTAATTGGTGTTAAAAAATATATTTTGCAAAAAGATAACACGATGGAAATTATATGCAAATAGACTTAATAACAGTTGGACAAGTTAAAGAAAAATATTTAGTACAAGCGGTTCAAGAGTATACTAAAAGATTAAGTAAATTTTGTAAATTAACAACAATTGAAGTCAAAGATGAAAGTAATAAGTTAACAAAAGAAGAAGTATTAAAAAAAGAAGCTCTAAAAATTAATGAAAAAATTAAAGAGAAAACTTTTTTAATAGTTTTAGCAATTGAAGGTAAACAAGTAACCTCTGAACAATTTAGTGAACTACTTGATGATTTAAAACTAAGAGGCAATTCCCATGTTACTTTTTTGATTGGTGGTAGTTATGGAATTGATAAACAAATAAAAGCTAAAGCAAATTTATTATTATCTTTTTCTAATCTAACTTTCCCCCATCAACTATTTAAAGTTTTAGTATTAGAACAAATTTATCGAGCTTTTAAAATTTCTTATAATGAACAATATCATAAATAATTAATAATAGGCCCAGTCGACGTGAACTCTTGTGGGCAAGTAATAGTCTAATTCTGATTTAGATAATAAAAGTTAAATAAGGAGAAGGATGCGGAAAAATTTATTAATAATAATGATTCTAAGTTTAATAATATTAACTGGATGTACAACTAAGCAAGCTGATAATACAAAGCCAACGATAATGACAACGGTTTATCCTGTAAAATATATGACAGAAGTAATTGTTGGTGATACAATGAATGTCCAAAGTGTTTATCCTAATGGAGCAGATATTCACGATTATGAATTAACAACTAATGATATTCAAAAAGTTTTAGAAGCTGATTATTTGTTTGCTATTTCTGATAATATGGAAGCTTTTTTACCAACAATTGAAGAAAGTGTAACTAAAGATGAATCTAAGGTCCAAGTCTTGAAAATAGCTGATGAAAAATTAATGACTGACCAAATTAAAGATGAACAATATCATAATCAAACAGATAATGTTTTAGAAAATTATCATTTTTGGACCTCACCCAAAAAAGCTTTAATAATGAGCGAAATAATTTATAATAAGTTAATTGAAGATTTTCCAGAAAATAAAGAATTATATACAACAAACTATGAATGGTTAGAAGATCAACTAAAACAATTAGATGAACAATATGCTGCAGTAGAGACTAATAAAATATTTTATGTAACCCATGATGCTTATTATTGGATAGCCCAAGATTATGAAATTGATATTCGAGGAGTTCAAGGAGATGATCATCATCATGAACCAAGTTCTAAAGAATTACAAGAAATAGTTGATACAATTAATGAACAAGGAATTTTAACAGTTTACGCTGAACGTGATGATGAAGAAAACAAATTAATCAAAACTATTTCTGAACAAACAGGAGCCGAAATTAAATATTTAAATAATTTTGAGTTAGAATTAGATAATGAAGATTATCTAGCAGGTTTAACAAATAATTTAAAGGAATTTAAAAGTTAATGATAAAAATTAAAGACTTTAATTACCAAATAAATGGCGAACAAATTTTAAGTAATATAAATTTAACTATTAATGATGGTGATTATATTGCAATAGTAGGAGATAATGGTAGTGGTAAAACTACCTTGTTTCATTTTATTTTAGGCTTAAAAAAAATAACAACTGGAGAAATATTTATTGATAACACTAAAGTGGAAGATTATAAAGCTTGGGAAAAAATAGGTTATATTGCTCAAAAAAATATTATTAAACACGATATTCCAATTACCGTTCAAGAATACTTAAATTTATATGCTAAAGATACGAAACAAAAAGATCAATTGATAATTAAATTTCAAATTCAAGAATTATTAAAGAAACAATATTTAAAGTTAAGTGGAGGACAAGCACAGCGGGTTAATATTGTTAAAGCCTTATTAAAAAATCCTAAATATTTAATTTTAGATGAGCCTAATACTGGACTTGATAAAGAACAAAGAAATAAGTTATACCAAATGTTACATGATTTAAATAAAGAAGGGATAACAATAATAATTGTTACCCATAATATTGAAGAAATTTATGATAAACTTCATAAAATTTATGATATTCAAAAAAGTGAATTAAAAGAGGTTGATAGAGATGATTGCAGCTATTGTTAATTATTCGTTTATTCAAAATGCTTTATTAATAGGCTTAATTTTAGGGATTATTTTACCGTTAATAGGGTTAATAATTTTATTTAGAAAAATTCCTTTTATTGCTGATGCCTTAGGACATATTAATATGTCGGCAATTGCTTTGATTTACTTATTAAATTCAATTGTAGCCATTTCTTTTTTTTCTAAAACAATTATTATTTTATTATGGACTATTTTAGGTGGGATTTTAATTGAAACAATTTCCCAAAAATACCAACATTATAAAGAAGTATCAGTAATGGTGGTTTATTCAGTTTCTATTGCTTTAACTATGATATTTTTAAATTTATCTGTTGGTTTCCAATCATCATTTTATAATATTTTATTTGGTAATATTAATACAATAACCCAAGAAGATTTAATAACAACTGTTATTGCTTCCATAATTGTAATTACTATTTTGTTAATTAATTTTAAAAAAATTTTAATTATTTCAATTGATGAAGATTTAGCTAAGTTATATAATGTAAAGTTAAATTTTCAAAGATATTTAACAATAATTTTAATTGCTATAACAGTAGCTATGGCGATTAAAATTTTAGGAGTATTATTGGTTTCTTCTTTAGTTTTAATACCTAATTTAGCCTCAATTAGATTTGCTAAAAGTTTAAAACAAACCATAATTTTAGCAATAGTATTTACTGAAATAAGTTTTATTTTAGGATTTATTGTTGCTTATATGTTAAATATGTCATCTTCTGCTATTATTGTTTTAATAGCTGTGATAATTTATTGCTTATCATTTGTGATAAGGGTAAAAAATAAGTAAGAAAATATTTTTAAAAGTCTAAAAAATTTTTTGTATTTTTATTAGTGTTTTTAAAATATTAAAGATAAATTTGAGAAAATATTTGACAAATAACAAAATTATGCTACAATTAATTAAAACTAATGAGGTGATAATTATGAAAAATTATATTATTGTTAATTGTTCAAAAGCTAAAGTAATAAGTTGTTCAGTTTTTAATAATTCAATTTTTTATAATTTATAAAAGAAGTTAATAAAGATTACTATCTTTATTGACTTCTTTTTTTATAATTTTACAGATGATTATACTAACTTACTAAACTAATAATATACTAAAGGGGAAGAATGAATAAAATTAAAATGTTTGCAATAATAACCGTAATGGCAATTATCTTTACAGGATGTGGAACAGTAACTCCTGAAGAAATTAAAATTTCTTTTGTACCATCTGCACCAGCAGAAGATATTATGAATGCGACTGAACCATTAGAAGGATTAATTCAAAAAGAAATGGCAAAAGAAGAAAATGGTGGATATGACATTCAAAAAGTTAGTGTAGATGTAGGAACAAGTTACGAAGCTGTAGGGGAAGCACTAGCCAGTGGAACAACTGATATTGGGTTTATTCCTGGAGGAACATATGTGTTATATGAAGATCAAGGAGTTGAGCCAATTTTAACAGCAACTAGAAAAGGCTTAAGTAAAGATTCAGATGCTGCTAAAGATTGGAATGATGGAAAGGCGACAAAATATACTGAAGATCAAGTAACGTCATATCGTTCAATAATCGTTGCTGGACCTAGTGATAAAGGACAAGAATTAGCTGATAAAGTAAATTCAGGAAAAGATTTAACATTTGCTGATATAAATAGTGCAAATATTTGTTTACAATCACCATCTTCATCATCAGGATATTTATATCCAGCTCAAAAATTAGGTGAATTATATGATAAAAAAATAGCTGATTTAGAAAGTACTGTTGAGGTGACTGGATATGGAGACGCTTTAGGAAGATTAGCTGCTGGACAATGTGATGTAACACCAATGTATGCTGATGCTCGAATGGATTACGTAGATGATTGGACATCAACATATGGTCGAGATAAAACAATATGGGAAGAAACAAATGTCATTGGAGTTACTGATCCAATCATGAATGATACAATTTCTATTTCACAAAACAGTCCATTATATAGTGAAGAATTTATTAAAAATTTTCAAAATGCTATGATAGCAATTGCTCAAACTGATGCTGGTAAAGAAGTTATTTCAATTTACTCACATGAAGGTTATCAAGTTGCTAATCCTGATGATTATGAAGTAGAAAGACAAATTCAAGAAGAAATAGTAGAATAAAAATAGATAGGAATGAACAACATGATAAAATTTGATAAAGTAAATAAAATTTATCCTAATAAAGTTCATGCATTAAAAGATATAGACTTAGAGATAAACTCGGGGGAGTTTATCTCTATTATTGGGTTAAGTGGAAGTGGTAAATCAACATTATTACGTACAATTAACCGAATGCATGAAGTTTCAAAAGGAACAATAACAATTAATGGACAGGATATTAGTAAGTATAAAGGTCAAGAACTCTTAAAATTTAGACACAAAATTGGTATGGTTTTTCAAGCTTTTAATTTAGTTGATCGAGCAACTGTTTTAGATAATGTTTTAGTATCTAAAGCTAATCGCTTAAATTTTTTTCAAACCTTTTTTAAATTATATTCTAAAGAAGATAAAATAGAAGCTTTAAATGCATTAGATAAATTAGGCATATTAGACAAAGCTTATATTAGAAGTGATCAATTAAGTGGGGGACAACGTCAACGAGTAGCACTTGCTCGAACTCTAACTCAAAAACCAGAAATTATTTTAGCTGATGAACCAATTGCTTCATTAGATCCAAAGTCTGCCAAAATGATTATGGAAGATTTCAAAAAAATTAATCAAGAAACTGGTATTACAATAATTGCTAATATGCATCATGTTGATACTGCTTTAGCCTATTCAGATAAAATAATAGGTATTCATGATGGAAGATTAGTATTTTATGGTAAAGCAAGCGAAGTTAATGAACAAGTTCTAACAAGTATTTATGACCGTGAATTAACTGAAACAGATGTAATGGGAGAGAGTAAAGAAGATGAATGATGAAATATTAACTAAAGTTCAAAAACCTAAACAATATCGTAAATTAATATCTATCATAAGTTTTTTAATTGTTGTAATTATTGCTGGGATAATTACCGAATTTAGTCTTAGTACTTTAATTAGAAATTTTGATAATTTTATTAATATAATTATTGAAATGTTACCGCCAGTTAATAATATAGTAGAGTTACAAGAATATTTTGCTTATAGTTCAGAAATTTGGCCAGAATTAATTATAACTATTCAAATGGCAATTATTGGAACTGTAATGGGGGTATTATTATCTTTTCCAGTAGCCTTAATAGCATCAGTCAATATTTCTAATAAATATCTTAGTATAATTATAAAATTCTTGTTATCCTTAACAAGAACCTTGCCTGTATTGATTTATGCGATGATTTTAGCTTACATTTTTGGTCTAGGTGAACTTCCAGGAGTAATAGCCATTATTATTTTTACATTTGGTATTGCGACTAAAATGTTATATGAAATTATTGAAAGAATTGATATGGGAGCTTATGAAGCAGCAACTGCTAGTGGAGTAAGCTCATATAATGCTTTTAATTTAACAATTAAACCAGAAATTATGCCTGCGTTTTATTCAATTAGTTTATATATGTTTGAAATAAATATTAAAAGTGCAGCAATTTTAGGATATGTAGGAGCGGGAGGTATTGGGCAACAATTAAAAGATACAATTTCTTTAACCCAATATTCTAAAGCAGGTTTAATAATTTTATATACAATTATTGTAGTAATTATTATTGATTTAATAACACAATATATTCGTAAGGAGTTGATTTAAAATGAATGATAAAAAATATGAAAAAATTTTAGTAACCAAAAAAAATTCTTCTTTACCTATTTTTGTCTTAGTTTTAATTGGAATTTTATTTGTTTGGTCATTAACGGCTATCAAAACAGTTGAAATATCTGAAGGCGGTGTTAAAGTAGCCCAAAACATTTTATTAGGAATAGTTACTCCAGCAACTGATAAAATCTTTTCACTAGCTAATGATAGTGTTTTAATTTTATTAATTCAAACAATTATGATTGCCTTTTTAGGAACTTTAATTGGGGCACTAATTGCAATTTTATTTGCTTTTTTAGGAGCTAGTAATTTAACTCCTAAATATGTGCATAAAACTGTAAGATATATTTTAAGTATTATTTGAACAATTCCTGCTTTAGTTTATGGTCTAATGGTTATTAAAATGACAGGAACTGGACCTTTTGCCGGAGTCATAACTTTTTCCATAGTTAGTATTGGAATGATTGCTAAATTATATATTGAAGATATCGAGGAATTATCAGACGGATTAAAAGAAACGGCTCAAGTAGCAGGTTTAACATGGTTTAAAACAGTTAGATTAATAATTTTTCCCCAGGTTGTTAATTCCATAATTTCTACTTACATTTATCGTTTTGAAATTAATTTACGTGATGCTTCAATTTTAGGATTAATTGGAGCGGGAGGATTAGGAACCCCTTTAATTTTGGCAATGAGTGAGCAAAGATGGCACGATGTTGGGGCTTATTTATTAGGTTTAGTCATTTTAGTCTTAATAGTAGAATTTGTTTCAACTAAAATAAGAATTAAATTAACCCGAGGTTAATTAAAAAAAGAACCTGCTACTAAATTATGTTGCAGGTTCTTTTTAGATATTATTTAGTTTGAAGAGGCTTTTGGCTATAAGTAGCAATATAATTTAAATCTTGTTTATTACTATTAAAATATTGATACATGGCTTTAAATTGTGCTTTATTTGCTTTTTTACGACTATTTTTAATAATTTTTAAAGCACCTAATACTCCTTCATCATAAATTAATCCTCTTGGTGATAAAAGGGTTAATTTGCCGTGCTTAGTAGCTTGAATACTTAAATTTGCTTCTTTAAATAAATTTTGCCATTCGGTAATACTTAAGGCATTAACTGGAACATTAACAGTTTGACTTAAACCAGTATTTTGTTCAGCTACTTCAGTAGACATATCATGCGTTATTAAGCGACCACCAGGTTTTAAAACTCGATAGTATTCAGTTAAAGCACGCTTCTTATTCTTATAAGGAAGCATAGTTAACATTGCTTCATTAATAATAACATCAAAAGTATTGTCTTCAAAAGGTAAAGCAAAAGCATTACCTTGGATAACCTGAGCATTTGTAAGATTAGATTTTTGAATATTTTCATTAGCTTCAATAACTGCTTGTTTGCTTAAATCAACGCCAGTAATTTGACAATTATAAGTCTTAGCAACCTGAATTAAAGTAGTCCCCATATTACAAGCAACTTCTAAAACTTGATCAGTTGTTTGAATATTAGCTTTATTTAGTAGCCAATTTGTTGCTTCTTTACCTCCAGGTCGTAAACGTTTTTTACCAAGAGATTTTAAAAATAAGTGTCCTGCTTGTTTCATAATTCCTCCGAATAATATTTTATTAATTTTAGTTTTTAATTCTTCGTAATTATAGCATAATTTTAAGTATTATAAAGTTTAATAATAAATTAAGCAAAATTTTCTTATTTAAATGTAAATTTTTAGTTTGGAAAGCAAAATAAATGTTAAAATGTAATGAAAGTCTAAAGGAAAAAGATGAATAGTTTACGAATACATTATTTTTTAACTGATTTTATTTCTGGAATAATCTTAATTTGTTTACCAATATATTTTAAAGTAGCAGTTCAACTAAGTGCCTTTGAAGTTGGAATAATTTATTTAGTTGGTGGGATTATTTCAGTGATTTGTGCCCTAATCAGTAGTATTATTGCTCAAAAAATAAAAATTAAAAAAAGAATTTTAAACCTAGGTTTGATTTTCATGATAAGTGGTATTATATACTTTAATATACTTCTTATCATTACTGGAAGTATTACGTTTAATCAAGCATTAATCGGTAGTAGTTTAATTTTTTCAATGCGTTCTTTATTACATATTTTAGGAGATGAACTTACAATTACTTATACCAAAATTAATAAAAAGGCAAATTATGGAAAAATTAGAAGTTTTGGTTCATTAGGTTGGGGAGCTAACTTTTTAATAATGGGAATAGTTTTAATATTTTTAACAAAATGGTTTATGACAATCTTTTTACTAAGTGGATTATTTATTTGGTTTAATTCATTTTATTTACCAAACAATCAAACAAAAGAACAATTAGAATTTAAATTTCAAGACCTTAAAAAAATTTTAAGAATGCCTAATTTTTTAGTATACTTAGTAATTAATACTTTATTATTAAGTGTATTAAATAATATGAATATTTTTGTGGAATATACAATTATTGATAACGGAGATAATTTAAGTTGGTACTATATCCTAAGCATTATTTTTATTACAGTTGATATGTTAACGGTTCATTATTCGAGTATAATTTTAAAAAAATTAAAGCCACGTAAATATTTATTAACCTTTATTTTATTACTAAATTTGAAATTAATTATCTTAATTTTATTTGCCAAAACTATTTTATTATACATTGTAATACTTTTGGATGCGATAATTTGGGGCTTATTTATACCATTTACGTCAAGTTTTATTAATAGTGAAACTTCGAGTAATTTATTAACAATCTTATTTATGTTAGCTTATTCATGTGCTTTAATTTTTACTTCTATTTTTTCACCCATTTTTGGTTATCTTTATGATAAATTAGGTTCAAGTGCTACATTTATTAGTATGTTTATTTTGATTAGTATTGCTTTAATCTTAGCCCAAAAACTTAACTTAAAAAATATTAAAAATTAATGTAAGGAGTAAAATGGAAGATAAAAATATTGAAATATATGTAGGAAATAAATTACAAAATAATTATAATGGTCATGACTTAGAACATGCTCAAAGAGTACGTAATAATACCCAAATGATAATTAATGAATTAACAGAAGAAGTTAATATTGAAGTTTGTTTGATTGCCGCACTAGTCCATGATTTATTGGATAAAAAAGTTATGGTAAATGTTTTAGAAGAAGAACAAGAATTAATTGAATTTTTAAAGAAAAATAATGTAACAAAAGCTAATATTTATGAGATTATTAAAATTTGTAAAACAATATCTTATTCACAAAATAAATTAGTTGCTTCTTTAGAAGGGAAAATTGTTCAAGATGCTGATCGTTTAGATGCGTTAGGAGCTATTGGTATAGCTCGTTGTATTATGTATGCGACTACGATACATAATCCACTTTATCAAAAAAATGATGATAGTAATAATTCAGTAATTGGACACTTTCATCATAAGCTTTATAAACTTCCAGAATTAATGAATACTAAAATAGCTAAAGTAATTGCCAAGCAAAGAGTCGGTTATCTAAGAGATTTTGAAAGACAACTACTTAATGAATTAATTACCTAATGAATTAATAAATTTTATTTAAAAATATAAAATAAAAAAACTAACAGTTAAGTTAGTTTTTTTTAATAGTATAACGAGGTATATCATCACTTATTAAGTTTTGGTGTTCATTAATGTAATTAATTAATAATTCTACCATATCAAAAGAAGTTTCTTCCAGAATTTTAGCATGTCCATACATAGGATACCAATCATAATTACTAGCCCGGAAGTTATTAACAACAAGTTTAATTTTTTGTTCATCAATAGTATTAATAAAATTTTTAATCGTAACTCGTTGACCAATTGCTTTTTTTAAATTAATTTCATAATGTAAACCATCAAACATATCATAATGAAAGTGTTGAGGTTTAGGTAAAGAAAATTTAGGATTAACTTCAATTTTATCATTTTTTAAAATAAAGTAACTAGCACTAACTTCAAGAGCTTGTAATAATTGTTCTTTAGTAATTTCTAAAACAACTAAAGTATTAGGATAAGGATAATTAGCAATTAAATCTCTAATGGTAATTTCTTGTTTAAAACCAACTGCTGAATCAAATAAAGACATTGCTGAAATGTCAGCCTTTGTTACAGATAATTGAATTTTATTAATTAAATTAATTAAAGGGTGTGAATTTAAACGAGTCTTAAATAAATCAGTTACTAAAATTTCCTTATCTAAAGTACCAATAACAGTGTCTAAATATTTTTGTGTAGCTTGTTCAAATTCCAAAATTTTATAATCTAAAGTTTGTAAAATTTTATTGTAATTAAAAGAAGGAGCAACTATTTGTTCTTTAGCAGTAATTTCTAAAGAATTAATTACTTTCTGGGTTGTAATATCAATTTCAATTTGAGCAATATTTTGGCCATTATTTAAAGTTTGACGACACCAAACTTTATTAATTATTTGGTTGATATTACGGTGTTGATGACCAGTTAATAATAAATCAATTGAAGTAAATTGTTTTAATAATTGTCCTGCTTCATTTTCTCCTGTTGGAGTTTCTAAATATTCTTCTAAATTAGTTAAAGAAGTTTCAAAGCCTCCATGATATAAAACAATAATAAAATCAGCTTGGCTTTGTAACTCTTGTTCATAATTTTGATAAGTTTCAATAATTGATCTAAACTGTAAGCCCTTAATATTTTCCGGTTTTTCCCATTTAGGAATTTGTTTTGTTGTTAAGGAAATAACTGCTACTTTAAAAGTATTGAAAGTATAAATTTGATAAGGTTTAACTGGTAAATACTTTGCCATTCCTTGAATATTAGCATTTAAAATAGCTCCGTTAAATTGTTGATAAGAGTTAATTAAATAAGTAAGTCCATAATTAAACTCATGGTTACCAAAGTTCAAAATATCAAAGTCTAATTCATTTAATAAACCAATAATTGGATTATAGTTAGTAAAATTTTTTTGAAGATAATAAGTTAGTGGCGAACCTTGAATTAAATCTCCATTATCAATAAGTAAAACATGTTTATATTTTTTTTTAATTTCTTTAAGATAATTGTAATAAGCTAGTAGTCCTTGGTCAACTTCTGTTATATAATTAGTTTTAAACAAATAACCATGAATATCGCTTGTATATAAAATTATTAATTTATTATTCGTTGATAAAGTTTGTTTGGTTTGCATAATATTTCTCCTTTAAGATTAAATTTATTTAATAATTTTATTGTAACAAAAAATAAACTACAAAATACAAAATTTAAAGTAAGATTTAAAAGTGTACCCTTATATTGACACAATTGAAAAAATATGTTTTAATATTAGTGTACCAGTAAAAGGGTAAGGTGGTGAGAAGTTGAGTAATTTATTATATGAAAAAATTGCCAAACAATTAATGGAACAGATAATTAAAGGAACATTAAAACCTGGTAACAAAGTTCCAAGTGTTCGAGAATATGCCTTAGAATTAAAAGTTAATCCTAAAACAATTCAAAAAGCATTTGAATATTTAGCAGATAAACAAATTTTTATAACTAGAGTTGGAGCAGGAAGATTTATAACAGATGATAATAAGGTATTAGAACAAATAAAAAAAGAAATAATTGCTAATGAAGTTCAAGCATTTATAACAAAAATGCAAAATTATAATTTCACAAAAGCAGAAATAATAGAAAAAATTCAAGGTGGAGAGTATGAATAAAGAAATTGTTAAAGTTAAAGATTTAGCATCTAAAAGTAAAAAACGCTACGTTTATAAAAATATAAACTTTGAAATAAAGTCTGGAGAAGTAATTGGTTTATTAGGACATAATGGAGCAGGTAAGTCAACAATGTTACGTAATTTAGCAACTTTAGAAAGACCTCAAAGTGGAGAAATCTATTTTGCTGGGAAACTAGTAGATATTAATAAATTAAATACTGATGTTGTATTAATACCAGATGAGATTAAGTTAACTAAGAGTTTTAAAATTAAAACACAAGTTAAAATGATGCAAACCAATTATGGCTATAATAAAGAGTTTTTAGACAAGTATTTGAAATTATTAAAACTAGATTATGAAGATGAAATTGGTTCTTTATCTAAAGGAAATCAAGAAATTTTACAAATAATTATTATGTTATCTTTAAATACTAAATTAGTAATTTTTGATGAACCATTTTCTGCGATAGATATTTTTCGTAGAGAGTTAATTATCCAAATGATTATTGAAACTAGTTTAAAAGAAGAACGAGCAATTATCATTACTACGCATTTAGTTAATGAGATTGAAGATGTTTTAACTAGAATATTATATTTAAATGATAGTGAAATAATTATGGATAAGCAAATAGAAGAAATTCAAGAACAAGGTATAAGTTTAGTAGAATTTTTAAAAGATTACTTTAAAAGTGAGGTGGTACAATGAATTTAGTAAAATATTATTTAGAAAAAAATAAAATACTAACTTGTTTAATGTTAATCTTAATAACAAGTTTAGTATGCTTAACAGCTGTGAATTATAGAACAGTACAAGTAAAACTCTATCATATTGGAAATTCCTTAAATTCAACAATAGGTTCAATAACAATGTTATTATTATGTCTTTTAGGAATAGTTACAATATTTTTAATGGTCTTAATTTTAATTGTAAATACTATAGGAAATCGTCGTGCTGATTTAATTAAATACTATGGGAAAAATAAATTTTTACAATATTTGATAATATTAAGTTTGCTAACTTTAATAATAAGCGTTTTATTGTTTAGTATGTTAGTAACTTACAATATGTGGTATAGATATGTGGTACAGGATTCTGTGTATATTTATGATACAACATATAATATGATTAAAGATATATTTATGTTATATGGTAATTTAGGAATAATTATTTTAGGAATTTTTTATGCTTGTTTAGAAATAAAAGAATTAGTATTGAATTCTAGAGTTAAATATATGACTAAAAAAAGTAAAGCTTTAAAAATATTCTTAAAAATTTGTAAAAATATTTTCTTAGCAATTTATATAGTAATTGTTGTAATTGCCTATTTTAATATGATGGCTGACAACAGTACGACATATATCTATAATAATCTATTTATGACGTTAAGTATTAATCAGTATATAATGAGTAGTTTATTCATAATAACATTAATTATTGTAATTATCAATTATTGTAAAACATTTAAAGATGAAATATTTTTATAGGAGGAATAATGAAAAAAAAAATATCTGGTTTTATACTTGGGGCTTTATTAACAATAATGTTAGTAATACCTTTTATAGCACTTAAACAACAAATAAATTATATAAATTCTCAAATTCAAAGTATTAATTCTAATTATTTAATTGTTGGAATGAAAGGAAATGTTGGAGTTGATTCATATTTAGGATATACAACTGAACAACTAAATTATTTAGAAAATCAAGATAATATTGAAGTACTAAAAGAAAATAATGTTAGTACAATTGATAATAGTGGAGAAGATAATCAAGGACGAAATTCACAGGAAATATTCCACTTTGATAAAAATTTAGATTATGTAAAGGGTCATAATATTACTGAAGAAAATGGTATTGTTATTAGTGAAAAATTAGCTAGCAAACTTAAAGAAGATAAAAATAAGAATGATATTTCTGACTTACTTAATACTGAATATTTAATAAATGATCAAACATATAAAATTCAAGGGATTTATAAAAATTTACCAACATATTATGAAGAAGAATATATAATAAATGATTCAACACTTAAAGATGACTACAGTTATTTTATAAAAGATCAAATTAATGCTTATAATTTAAATAGGTCTAGTCTGGATAATGAACATTATGAAGATTATGTATTTAATGAAATTGAAAGAGTAGATGAAGAAGGTTATGAATATTATGAAGAAATATTGGATTATGAAGCATCTGTAAAAAATGGTGTAACAGGTTTAGTTAATCCTCAAGATAGTAGTAAATATCCTGAAATTGTTGTATCATCACTGTTAATTAAAATTAAAGATAATACTGATAAAGCAGAGGTAATTAGTGAACTTCAATCTAAATTAGGCAAAACTACGCAAATAATTTCTAATCAAACAACTTACCAAGAGTTATATGGAATATCATCTATTTATGTTTGGTTAATAATTTTATATATTTTGATAAACATAATTATGTTATACCGTTATCTAAAAAAAGAAAAAATTAATTAGTTAACTTAGAATTAACTGTAAAAAGGTAAAATAAACATGTCAGTAAAATGACAAAATTTTTTCATTCCCCTTTTTAATAAAATAATAGAATTAGGTTAAAGCCTAATTCTATTATTTTATTAAAAAGAATATTGAAACTTTAAGTAGTGTAATAATTAAACTATTGTAATATTTAAGATATTTGACTTACGAAGGGTATATAATACTAAAACTTACAATTCAAGATAAACTTCAATAATATGTTATAAGCAAAGAAAGCTAGTAATAAAATTTTGAGATGAAGAATACAAACACAAAAGACATCAAAATCAGGATAAAATTGCAAAAGAAGTAGGAGAGAAGAAATATCAATGTTAATATTAATAACTTTATATATTAAAAGATGAAATATGTAGAATTTGCTGGAAAATTTAAATGTTATAGCATTATTGTTTTGTAAAAAGCTACACACTGTTAATACTAAATTTTCCTTTTAAGCTCTTTGTTTATTAGCTATTTTATTTTTTTAGCAAACCTTATGTAGTTAATATTAGTTTAAAAAAGAAATAAAAAAAGAAAAAATTTTCTAAAAATGATACACTTAAATTAATAGTTTAATTAAAATTTAAATTAATTAAAAAATAAAGTAAACTTTGAATATCTTTGTTAAAGTTTAAATAAAGAAGGAGTAGAGAATTTAAGAGAGATAATTAAAAAATAGTATTAAATTTAGAAGGTTTTAAAGAAACAGATGAACATTTATCAAGAGAAGCAAAAAAATAAGGAGTAATTATGTTATCATTAGGTGGAACAATGGGAGATATAGTAGTTAATATGATCGTAAATAAATTTACTTCATATATTTTTGACCGCTTGTTTGACGAAGGATATGGCAATATTTTAGTATGGGATGAAGATGGGACAGATTTCATTTATGAACTAGAAGTGGAAATAAACGAAGTTATACTAAATCCTAATAGTCAAAATATAAAAGAATTACAAGAAAATATTTTTACAGATTTAGGGCAAATATTTTATGGAGGCTAAATGAAAGAAGAAAATATGACAAGTAAAGAGTTAATGAAAGAAAGATTTAAGCTAGCAAATAAATTAACTAAAGGACCAATATTAAATGAAAACTCTTATGAAAGATCTAAAAGGTATAGTGATAGACAAGTTTCTCAAACACGTGGTTTCAGTTATGCTTGGTTTTCGGGTATAGTTCCTATTACACTTTTAACTATCCTTCCCGAGGATTCTGAATTTATTTACAGTATTTCTATTCCAAGTGTACTCACACTATATATAGCAATAGTTATTTCTTTAGTATTATTTTATGGAATATTACCTAAAATAACTAGTAAAAGGATACTAACATATCGATTCAGATATAATATAATTATGAGTTTATATGTTGGTACTTCTTATTTTATGTGGTATCGAGACTCTTACATAATATGGGAACTGGAAAATGAAACAGTTTTACCAATGAAAAATGATGCAATTTATTATATAATTTTAGCAATAATTTTACTAATAATTCAAAAAAAATTAGAAAATAAAGTATATTTAGAGAGAGAAAAAGATATTTTTCAAAAAAGATCTTTTAATGATTGGTCAGCAAAAAAAATATTTGATTATGAACATATGAGTGAAGAACAAAGACAACAAGAGATAGAAAACTTGGCAAAAAATAAAGAAAAATTAGGATATTTAAGAGAATTAAATAAAAAAAAGAGAAAAGAACAAAAAGAAATTATAAAAGAGTATAAAAATAATCTCAAAGAAGAAAGTAAAGAGTAATTATGAAAAAACTATATTTAAGTAATGTTTGTGAAGTTATTAATGAAAAAGAAAATATTAATTTATTATATTCATTAGTCTAAATAAATGATATAGGGATATAACACAGTATATAAATATTCAAATGATCAAGGGTTAAGAATTCTAGCGATATTAAAGAATATAGAAGAAAACTATAAAGAAATATAAAATAGATTGAATGAGAAATTAAAAAAAATAATGAAAATGCTCTTAAAGAAAAAATTAACAATTTTTAATATTATACTAGAGTTGCTTTAGAGATATGTTTTAAGAATATGAAAAGAAGTTTGAAGATTTATATTTTTAATATAAATAAATACTTCTAGATATTATGCTTGCGTTTACAAAGTAAAAAGTAGTATAAAAATACTATATGATGATATTTTATGCTATAATACATATATTATAATGGAGATAGTATGGAAGAGCAAGTTAAAAAAGTTAATCAATTAGAAATAGTTTATGCCTATAAAAAAGCTAATAAAACCAATAAATATTTGGTTTTTTTGCATGGATGGGGACAAAATAAAGAATGTTTTTTACCTGTAATAGATACTAATTTCCCAGTTAATATTATGATAATTGATTTACCAGGATTTGGAAAGAGTAGTGAACCGAAGAGCTATTTACAAGATGATAAGACTTTTATAACAAAACAATATGCTCAAACAATAGAAAAACTTTTATCGGAGCTACAAGCAAAGGAAATAATTCTTGTAGCCCATTCTTTTGGAGCAAGAATTTCTTTTTGGTTAGCTGCTACTAAATTACCAATAACAAAAATGTTATTAACTGGAGCAGCAGGAATTAAACCTAAGCGTACTTATAAATATTATCTTAGTGTTTATGGTTATAAATTTCAAAAAATATTATTGAAGACTCCATTTTATTGGCAATATCAAGAAGATATTCTTACCAATAGTGGTAGTATTGATTATAAAAATGCTTCAGAAATTATGAAAAAAGTTTTGATTAGAAGTGTTAATGAAGATTTAAAATTTTTATTTCCTAAAATTAAGCAACAGGTAGTTTTATTTTGGGGAACAGATGATGATCAAACTCCGTTAAGTGATGGAATTTATATGCAAAAAAATATAACAAATACCAATTTAATTCAAGTGAAAGGGTCACATTTTGCTTTTTTAGAATATCCAGAATTATTTAAAAAAGAACTTAAAAAGTTAATTGTGTAGGGAGAAATTATGGAAAAATTAGATAAAATTTTAATATATGATAATAATGAGTTAAAATTAGTAATAATAAATAGATATAATAAAACCCCCTATATAATATATGAAAAATTAATTGCTAAATTTAGAATTAAAGATTTACGAAAAGATACTTTTTTAGAGAAAATTAAACAAAAAATTTTAATAGAGAAAAAAAATATTCAAGGGCTGTTTAAAATTGATATGGATAAAATTATTTTACTATATAATCCCCAAAAGTTACAAATTAGAGAAATTACGGTTGGCAAAGAATTTGAAGAAACAACCTTAATTAACAATGAAGATATTAATAGAATTATTAAAAAAGGTTTAAATGATAATTTAACAATTGAAGGGTATACTGCTGTTGATTATAAAATCATTTGGCAAGAAGTTGATTCTGAAGTAATAGAGAGTGCTATAGGTAAGAATGCTAATTTATTAAAATTAAACTTAGAAGTTATTTTGATAGATTCTCAAACTAAAGATGAACTATATAATTTATTTAAAGTTTTAAATATCCAAGTAGAAAAAGGAATTATTTTAGATTATTATATTTCTAAATCTTTAAAAAGTAATAATACTTGTTTAATTGATTTAAATTATGAAGTTAATAAAGTATTTATTAAAGTTAATAATCAAGAACAAGTAAATTATCTAACAACAGGGATAGGAACTATTTTAGAAAAATCTTATGAAATATTTAGTCGTTCTTATGGTGAAAAAAAAGGTGAAGAATTAACAAGAATATTAAAAAAATATTGGCTTTTAAAGAAAAATGATTATCAATATGATATAATAAAAGATATAGATATATCAGTAATTTCTGAAGTGATAGAGCATATTTTAATCCAGTATTTTGAATTAATATTTTCAAAAATCCCTAAAGATATCGTGTTAGAGAATATATTTATAAATTCTTCCAGCTTACCAGAAAAAGAATTAACTAATATTTTAGATAAACAAAGTAAGTACAATATAATACCTATGTATAAAAATAATTTATTTATTTCTAGTATAATAGATAAAAAACTTTCTTATTGTATAAGGAAAATATATAAGGAGATGGTATAGTGAAAAAAGAACAAACAAATTTAAACTTATTTGATGATAAAACCTTTGATGGTGAAACAAATGTATATGATACTTTAACATTAAATACAGAAAATTTATTAGGAGCTCTTGAAAACGAAGAGAATATTGAAGATATAGCATTTGACTTAGAAGATGTTGATACACTAGTAGAAAACTCTAATACTTCAAGTGAAACTATTGAAGAACCTTTGGAAGAAAATATTAACTCTTCAAATAAAACTACCGAAGAAGTTTTAGAAGAAAATTCTAGTAATAAAATAAAAACTGAAGATGAAACTTTCTTTGAAAAAATATTAGATAAAAAAGAAGTTGAAGATATAGATGTTTCACAAAATATAATCGAGAGAAAAGCGGCTTCTTTTGGAAAAGTTCGAATAATGGCTATCGGTATTGGTGGTTGTGGATGTAATGCTATTGACCGAATGAGTGAAGAAGAGTTTCAAGATATAGAGTTATTAGCAATTGATACATCTAAACAAACATTAGAAAGTATTAATGCTAATATGAAACTTTTAGTAGGTGAACGTTTATTTAATGGCCATGGAAGTGGAAATGATTTAGAAAAATCAGAAGAAGCTTTTATTGAAGCTCAAGAACAGATTAAACAAATGTTAGCTGGGGTAGATATGGTTTTCATAACTGGAGGAATTGGTCGAGGAACTGGTTCTGTTGGTTTAGTAGAAGTTGGTAAAATTGCTCGTGAAATGGGAATTTTAACAATTGGCTTTGCAACTTTACCAAAAGTTATTGAAGCAGATATGAAAATTGTTGAACAATACTATCAATTGTTTATGGATGCCGTCGACTCTAACGTTATTGTTGAAAATGATAAAGTTTCTAAAGTAGCATATGATTTACCAATTAATAAAGCGATGAAAATGGCTGATCAAATGCTAACTGATGGAATACGAGGAATTTCAGATTTAATTATTAATCCTGGAAAAATTAATTTGGATTATGCTGATATTAAAACAGCCTTTTTAAATCAAGGTTCATGTATTATGGGAATTGGATATGGAAGTGGTGATAACTCAGTAGTAAAAGCCATTGATAATTCTATTAATTCGGAACTTGTAAACACAGAGGCTTTAAATACGGCTCGAACAATAATTTTTAATATTACTTGTGCCCCTAATCATATAACTATTAAAGAAGCAGCTGAAGGAACTAATTTAATTTATTCAAAAAATTCCTCTCGAGATATTGAACATATGTTGTTTGGATATTCATATGATGAAACTTTAGATAATGAAGTTAAAGTTACCTTTATTGCTACAGGAACAGGAAGTATTAATTTTGATAATTATAAAAGCCAGACAGCAAATGCTAATAATATCTTTGGAACAATTTCACCAACTGGTGGTATAGGTGATGATTTGTTTACAACAGTAGATAGTGATGATAGTACAAAACCAGATTTTTTTAATTAAAATAAATAGATAATAGGAGAAAAAATGATAAAAAATTTAAAAAATATATTTAGTGAAGAAACAGAAATCTTAGACACACAAGAAATAAATGAAATGGATGAGTCTTTTGATGTAGAAGAAATATCAAAACCAGTAAATTCTAAAGGGAAGTCAATTGTTAAAATTTATGAACCAGTAACTAAAACTTCAACTAGTACAATTATTGACTCAATTAAAAGAGGAGAGTTTTGTATTGTAAACTTTTCAAAAGTATCAGAAGATGAAGCAAGAAACATTTATGCTACCTTATCAGGTTCATTATATTCTTTAGAGGGACAATTAAAACAAATAAATGATAATATTATTGTTTGTTCACCAAGTAACTTTTTAATTGATGGAGAGTTATCAGATTAATTAACAAATAATAAAGTTCCTATTAAGATAGGAACTTTATTTATAATATACAAAAGGAGACACTATGGAAATCAAAGACACTTTATTAATGCCTAAAACAGCATATCCAATGAAAGGAAATTTAACTAATAAAGAACCAGAATTAGAACAAGAATGGAAAGAACAAGATATTTATAATAAAGTATTAACTAAAAATGCAGGTAAAAAACCATTTTACTTACATGATGGCCCACCCTATGCTAATGGAGAACTACATTTAGGTCATGCTTTAAATAAAATTTTAAAAGATATAATTATAAGATCTAAAAATATGAGTGGATATTATGCACCAATTATTTTAGGATGGGATACTCATGGTTTACCAATTGAAAATGCTTTAGGAAAAAATAAAAAAATTAAAATTCGAGATTTATCAACTAATGAACTTCGAGATTTATGTAAAGACTATGCTTTAAAACAAGTAGCAGGTCAAAAAGAACAATTTATGCGTTTAGGTATTTTAGCTGATGAAACTTCTAAGTATGTAACTTTAGCTAAAGAATATGAAGCAGAACAAATAAGAGTGTTTGCTAAAATGATTAAAAATGAAATGATCTTTAAAGGTTTAAAACCAGTATATTGGTCTCCATCTTCACATAGTGCTCTAGCTGAAGCGGAAATAGAATATCAAGATAAAAAATCACCAGCAATTTATGTTGGATTTGAAATAAAAGATGAAGAATTAAATGATGTAAAAGCGGTAATTTGGACTACAACTCCGTGGACAATTCCCGCTAATCAAGGAATAGCTGTAGGTCCTAAAATAATGTATGTTATTTTACAAACTGAAAAAGGACGCTTTTTAATAGCCAAAGACTTAATTGAAGATTTTATTAATAATTTAGAAATAGTAGATTATACTGTAGAAAAAGAAATTTTAGGACAAGATTTAGAACATAAAAAAATTATTCATCCGTTAAATCAAAAAGAATTTAAAATTATGTTAGGTTCTCACGTAACTAATGAAAGTGGAACAGGATGCGTTCATACTGCTCCTGGACATGGGGAAGATGATTTTATTGTTGGTAAAAATTATAATTTAGAAGTTTTAGCAGTTGTTGATGCTTACGGTAAAATGATTAATACGCAAAAATATGATGGAATGTTTTATGAAGATGCTAATAAAGAAATTGGTCAAGATTTAGAAGCAAGTGGTGCTTTATTAAAATTATCATTTATTAAGCATTCATATCCTCATGATTGGCGTACTAAAAAACCAGTCATTTTCCGTGCAACTGATCAATGGTTTGCTTCAATTGATAAAGATAAAGCTGGAATGTTAGACGCTATTAAAAATGTTAATTGGATTAATGCTTGGGGAGAAAAAAGATTATATAATATGATTAAAGACCGTGGGGAATGGTGTATTTCTCGTCAGAGAAAATGGGGGGTTCCAATTCCAATTATTTATAATGAAGATGAAACTCCAATTTTTGATCAAGAAGTTTTAGAACATATCGCCCAACTTTTTGAACAATATGGTTCAAATATTTGGTTTGAAAAAGAAGCCAAAGAATTATTACCCCAAGGATATAAAAATCCTGCTTCACCTAATGGGCAATATACTAAAGAAACTGATATTATGGATGTTTGGTTTGATTCAGGAGTTTCCCATACTGCGGTTATGAAAAAACGTTTAAATGTTTATCAATCTGATTTATATTTAGAAGGATCAGATCAATATCGTGGGTGGTTTAATTCTTCATTAATAACCGGATATACTACACAGCAAAAAGCACCATATAAATCTGCTTTATCTCATGGATTTGTTTTAGATGCTAAAGGTAATAAAATGTCTAAATCATTAGGAAATACAATAACGCCTAAACAAATATATCAAAAATATGGAGCAGATGTTTTAAGACTTTGGGTAGGAACTGTTGATTATCAATCAGACGTTCGAGTAAGTGATGAAATAATTCGCCAAGTCACTGAAATATATCGTCGTATCCGTAATAGTTTTCGTTTTATTTTAGGTAATTTAAATGACGGGACAACCTTTAAAGAAAGCGATATGTTAACTTTTGATAATTTAAATATTGGTGACCAATATATTTTAATAACTTTAGATAATTTAAATCAAAAAGCTCAAAAATATTATGAAAATTATGAATTCAAAAAAATAATTGATGTAATAAACACCTTTATAACAACTCAATTAAGTGCTTTTTATTTTGATTATATTAAAGATGTTTTATACATTCAAAATGCTGATTCACAAGCTTCAATGTCTATTAAAACAGTATTATTAACAGTATTTAAAACTTTAGTTAAATTATTAAGTCCAGTAATTCCCCATACAACAGCAGAAACATGGAACTATTTATATGAAGGTTCAGTCTTTTTAGAAGATTTTGAAGCTATTAAAAATTTAACAAATGAAGAAGTAACTAAGAAAATTCAAAAAATAATAACATTACGTGATCTGGTTAATAAAGAAATTGAAGAACAAAGAAATGCTAAAGTATTAGGTAAATCATTAGAAGCTAAAGTTACACTTAAATTAACTAAAGAATATGAAGAGCTAGCAACTATTAAAAATTTAGCATTATATTTAATTGTTTCTAAAGTTGAAATTTTACCAGAAACAGCTCAAGAATTAGCAATAAAAGTAGTTAAATATTCTGAGTGTAATTGTGTTCGTTGTTGGAAATATTATCAAGAAGAAGAGTTAAATGAAGCAGGTTTATGTAATAGTTGTTTAGAAATTTTGGGAAAAAAATAATGAAAAAAATTGTACTAATATTATTATTAATATTTTTCTTACCGATAAAGTTATTAGCTCAAGACAGTTTATATGATACAGAAACAGGATTAATTACTGAAGAAACAACAATTTGTGCTAATAAAGAATATACTTTTGTCCAACAAGCTCAAGCTGATCGGGCTTTAGTATTTTTAGACAAGAATAATAATTATTTAACTTCCAAAATTATTAATCAAACAGAAGTATCCTTAACTGTTCCCTCAGGATTAGATACTTTACAAGTAATTATAACCAATGTAGTAGACGAAGTAATTGATTATAAAGATGCTTATAAAGTAAGTTATACAGTAGAAGATTGTGGTTATGCTGCTGATGAAGATAGTGGCATCGAACTTACAACTACCCCATTAGCAATAACTTACCAAAAAAATATGTTCAATGCTACTTATAAAGATGCTCAAATGATACGTTATCAAATTCAAGGTAGTAAGATTTTAAAAACCCTACCTGAAACAGGAATAGAAGTAGCAGCTCCAGGAATTGTTCAATTAGAAGTTAAATTAGCAGATGGTAAAGAAAAATATTATGAAATTCAATTAGTTAATGAACAAGACTATTTTGTTCGAGAAGTATCAACATTACAAACTAGAGAAATAAAAGTTAATACTTTTATCAATTTTAAAAGTATTATGGTTTTAATTATGACTTTCGTATTATATTTGTACTTTAAAGTAAAAATTAGAAAGTTAAAAAAAAGAAGAAGAAGACAACAAATTAGAAAAAGAAACATTTCAAGAAAAGATAAAAAAGAATACAAAAAACAGCAAAAAGGAAAGCATGACTAAATATAAAATTAAAGAAATGGCATTAATTATAGTCTTAGTTGGAATCGATCAAATGCTAAAAATAATTATTGATAATACCTTAAATCTTGGGCAAATTATTAAAATAGTTCCAAGTATTCAACTAACAAAACTTTATAATTATGGTGTATCTTTTAGTTTTTTAGCCAATAAAACCTATTTAATAATAGCAATTACTATAATTGCTATTATTTATTTATTTATTTTAAAAAAGTCTTATATGAACAAGTATATTAATTTAGGGATTAATTTAGTTATTGCTGGAGGAATAGGGAACTTAATTGATCGACTAGTATATAATTATGTAATTGATTATATTAAAGTTGATTTTTTTAATTTTCCAATTTTTAATTTAGCTGATATTTTAGTATCTTTAGGTTTTATTATTATTATAATAGCTTATTTATTAACCAAGGAGGAGAAAGATGAAAATCATAATAAAAAATAAAGAACAAGAATTACGAGTAGATAAATTTTTAACCGATTATTTAACAAAGCCTCGTAGTCAAGTTCAAAAATTAGTTAAAGATGGGTTAGTATTAGTTAATGAACAACCAACTAAAAACAATTATAAATTAACAATGAATGATGAAATTATAATTACTCAACAAGAACCAGAAGTGATTGAAATTAAACCAGAAAATATTCCTTTAAATATTGTTTATGAAGATGAATATTTATTAGTTGTCAATAAACCATCAAATATGGTAGTTCATCCAGCCGTTGGAAATTATTCAGGAACTTTGGTCAATGCCTTGCAATATTATAGTGCTAATTTATCAGATATAAACGGAGAGTTTAGACCAGGAATTGTGCACCGAATTGATAAAAACACTTCAGGATTATTATTAATTGCTAAAACTAATGAAGTTCATAATTTATTGAGTGCAATGATTCAAAATAAAGACGTTAAACGAAAGTATAAATGTCTTGTTCATGGTAAAATTTTGGAAGAAACAGCCTTAATTAAAGCACCAATTGGTAGAAACCCTAATGATCGTAAAAAAATGGCAGTAGTGGAAAAAAATTCCAAAGAAGCACAAACACAAATTAAAGTAGTAGATGCTAATGAAGAATATAGTTTGCTTGAATGTTCATTGTTAACAGGTAGAACCCATCAAATTAGAGTACATTTAAAATATATTAATCATCCAGTAGTAGGTGATCCCCAATATGGTCCTAAAAAAACTATTGATACGATTGGTCAAGCACTACATGCTTATAATTTAGCCTTTATGCATCCAATAACTAAACAAGAAATAAATCTTTTTGCCCCTTATCCTCAAGAATTTGTTCAAACCTTAACTAAAGTAGGACTTGAGGATAATGATGGAATTTAAAGGAATTTTAAAAAAAGAAATTTTTGCTGGAGATAGTGGTTATTTAATAGCAGCAGTTGAAGATATTGAACATGATGAAGAAGTTTTAATTGTTGGTTATGTTAAGTTATTAAAAAATCAATTATATACCTTTAGTGGTGAAATTAAAGAACATGAAAAGTACGGTGAACAATTTGTCGTAACTAAATATAAATTACAAGTTCCTGAACAAGGAGAAGAAATAATTGAATTTTTAGCCTCTAAATCCTTTGAAGGGATTGGGAAAAGAACGGCCAAAAAAATTGTTGATCTTTATGAAGAACATACAATTGAAATGTTAAAAACTTCACCACAAGAAATTATTGAAGCAACTAATATTAAAGAAGCCTTAATTTATGAATTACATGAAAAATTAAATCAATTAGATGGAATGGATATTTTATATAAAGTTATTGCTCCCCTTAATTTTTCTGAATTTTATATTAATGAAATTTTTCAATATTTACAAGTAAATAAAATAACTAATGTTGAGAAATTTTTAAAAGAAACCCCTTATAAATTAGTTGAAGAAATTGAAAGTATTAATTTTGATAAAGCAGATCAAATTTATTTATATTATAATAATAATGAACGAGATGAATATCGTTTACAAAGTGCGTTAATGAATGAAATAAATTTAATGTGTTTTAATAGTGGTGATACTTACGTTGATATACAAAAATTACAATTATCATTAGAAAAGCGCTTAAGTTTAAAACTGGAAAATTATGAAGAAATTATTGAACAATTAACTCAAAGTAATAAAGTTATCATAATTGACAATAATCTAATGCTAAATGATTATTATTTATCCGAAAAACAAATTGCTTCAAATATTTTAAATCGTTTAGAATATCTAGAATTAGGTTTAAATAAAGAAGTAATTTCCCAAGAAATAACCAATATTGAAGGGCAGACTAAATTAAATTATTCTCCTTTACAAAAAGAAGCGATTATTAATTCATTATCGAATAATATCTCTATTATTACTGGAGGACCAGGAACTGGTAAAACAACAATCATTGATGCTGTTGTTAAAATTTTTCGTAAATTAAAATATGGTAATGAAATTATTAAAGATATTTCTACAAAAATTATGTTATGCGCCCCAACGGGAAGAGCTGCCCAAAGAATGAAAGAAACTACAGCCTTTGAAGCGAAAACTATTCACTCACTATTAGAATGGGATCCTTATAAAAATGAATTTAATCGTAGCTCCCAAAATCCTTTAATTCAGGACTTAATTATTATTGATGAATTTTCAATGGTCGATATATTTTTAGCATCAGCAATTTTTCGAGCAATCAAGCCTTCAGCTTTAGTCGTTATTGTCGGAGATAGTGCTCAATTAGAATCAGTTAACCCTGGGAATGTTTTACATGATTTAATTAAAACTAAGAAGATTCCTTTAATTCATTTAGATACTATTTTTAGACAAGGAGATGGTTCATCAATTGCCTTATTTGCTAAAAATATTGATCAAGGTGTCCAGATTGAATATGTTAATACACATGATATGAGTTTAATTGATCGTAAAACTAATTTACCACAAATTATTAAAACAGTAATTGAAAAAAGTTATGCTAACGGTTACCAAGAAATGGAAGTTCAAGTCTTATATCCTAAATATAGTGGAGCAAATGGAATTAATAAAATAAATGAAACATTATTACCGAACAAGGAAAATAAATATATTGAAGCTTATGAAACAAAATTTTATTTAAATGATAAAGTTATGCAACTTAAAAATAATTATGATAAAGATATTTTTAATGGAGATATTGGAACAATAACCCATATTTATAATGCCAAAAAACCAATTGACTTAGCACTTGAAGTAACCTTTAAAGAAAAAAAAGTCAACTTATTAAAAAAAGAATTAATTGATTTAAAGCATGCTTATGCTATTTCTATTCATAAATCACAAGGAAGTGAATTTAAAGTAGTAATTTTACCAATTGCTAAAGAAAGTGAACGAATGCTCAACAAAAAGTTAATTTATACAGGAATAACTAGAGCGAAAGATAAATTAATTGTAATTGGTGATATGGAATGTTTTAAAGAGCGTTTAATGATTGAAGAAGTAGAACGAAAAACTTATTTACAGCAAATTTTCAAAAAATTTATTGATTAAGGAGGAAGATGGAAAAAAAGAATTTATTATTTATGGGAGATAGTATAACCGCTGGAGTATATGGCGATGGTATTATGGATTATACCCGTAATGGGTATGATGATTATATAAAAGAAGCGTATCAACGTCAAAATAAACTAGGAACCTTTTATAATATTGCTGTATCTGGTTTTACAACGAAAGATATGTTAGAGATGTTACAAAGTGATTTAACTTATAATGAAAATGTAGCCTATAATATAACTCCAGAGTCTACATATAAAAAAGGAAATTATAAACAAAAAAATACAGCTAAATTATTAAAAAAAGATTATAAAATTAATACCTTAATTAAAGAAGCTAATATCATTATTATGACCTTAGGTTCTAACGATTTTATCAAGTATATTACAACGCACTCAGAAAGATTTAAAGAAAATTTTAAAGTTAAAGAAATCGTATCCAAAAATAATGAATTATCAATTAGAACAAGTTTTTTACAATCAATTTTGAATAATTATTTTGATATTTTTAAATATTTATACCATATTAATAAAAATGTAGATATAGTTTTAATTGGCTCATATACTCCAAATAAATCAGAAATTATGAATAAAATTTTATTTAAATCACTAGGTATTGTAGAAGAAGAATTATTTAGTACAATTCAAGAAAAGTACCCTAAAATAAAATTATTACCAATTAGAAAAGATATTAAAAAATATAAAGATATTTGTTTGACTAATCCATTAAATATTCATTTAAATGAAAAAGGTTATAAAATTATTGCCCAAAAATATATAAATGAACTAATGCCATAGTAATAAAATTAATATTTTGTTATAATAAAGATAAATAAAACTTTTAAAGGAGAAAGAAAATGGGAAGAGCGTTTGAAGTACGAAAAGCCTCAATGGCAAAAACAGGAGCAGCTAAAGCAAAATTATATACTAAATTTAGTCGTGAAATATATATGCTAGCTAAAAATGGAACACCAGATCCAGAAGCTAATTTAGCTTTAAAACATATGATGGAAAAAGCTAAAAAACAACAAGTTCCAGCTGATATAATTGCTAGAGCAGTTGAAAAAGCTAAAGGAGGAGGAGGAGAAGATTACCAAGCAGTGCGTTATGAAGGATTTGGCCCTAATGGTTCAACAATTATTGTCGATTGTTTAACTGATAATGTTAATCGAACAGTATCAGAAGTAAAAGTTTGCTTCACTAAATCTAAAAGTAAAATGGGAGTTAGTGGTTCAGTAGCACATATGTATGATAATTTAGGAATTATTGAAGTAGCTAATTTAACAGAAGAAGAAGTAATGGAAGCTTTAATTGAAGGTGATGTAGATCCTAAAGATATTGAAGTTGAAAGTAATATAATAATTTATGTTGAAGCAGTTGATTTACATAAAGCGGTAGTAGCACTTAGTGAATATAAAGCTGAGATAGAAATTTTAGAGCAAGAAATTGCGATGTTACCACAAATAGAAACAGAATTAGATAATGAAGAAGACAAAGAAAATTTTCAAAAATTATTAAATATGTTAGATGAAGTAGATGATGTACAAGAAGTATATCACAGTGTAGTTAATATATAATAAGTTAGGGGAAAGATGAATTTAACACATGAGCTAGGAAAACTTACAATCCAAAATGTAGCTGAAGAAGTACAAGTTGCTGGTTGGGTAGCAACAAAAAGAAATTTAGGGGAATTAATTTTTATTGATTTACGTGATCAAAGTGGAATAGCGCAAATTGTAATTGACAAAGCTAACAGTAATTATGAGTTAATAAATTCTGTTAAAAATGAATATGTTTTAAAAATACAAGGAACAGTTACCGAACGTTCTAATAAGAATCCCGAATTACCAACAGGAGATATTGAAATAAATATTAATAATGTTCAAATTATTAATCAAGCTAAACCGCTACCGCTACAAATAGCTGAAGTAATCGAAGCTGGAGAAGATACAAGATTAGACTATCGCTATTTAGACTTACGTCGTCCTAATATTATTAAAAATTTAAAAGTTAGACATAATATTACTAAAGAAATTAGAAGTTTTTTAAATAATTATGATTTTTTAGAAATTGAAACACCAATTTTAACTAAATCAACGCCCGAAGGAGCAAGAGATTATTTAGTACCTTCTCGAGTAAATGAACAAGCTTGTTATGCCTTGCCCCAATCACCACAAATTTATAAGAATTTATTAATGTTAGGGGGAGTTCAAAAATATTATCAAATAGCAAAATGTTTTCGAGATGAAGATTTACGAGCCGATCGTCAACCAGAATTTACCCAAGTTGATATTGAGATGGCTTTTATGTCTCAAGAAGAAATAATGCAATTGACAGAAAAAATGTTAAAACAAATTGTTAAAGAAATTAAAGATCAAGATTTTACTAACAATTTCCCAATAATGACTTATGATCAAGCAATGGCTGATTATGGAATTGATAAACCAGACATTCGTTTTGCTTTAAAATTACAAAATGTTAAAGATATTTTTAAAACCTCAGAGTTTAAAGTATTTGCCAATGCTCCAATGATCAAATGTCTAAATGTAACTGGAGCAGCTAATAATTATTCTCGTAAAGCAATTGATAAATTAGAAGTGTTAGCTAAAGATAATCATGCTAAAGGATTAGCTTGGTTAAAAATGGAAGAAGAATTATCAGGACCAATAGCTAAATTTTTAAGTGAAGCAGAAAAAAATAATTTAATTAAGACAACTAAGGCTCAAAGTGGTGATCTTTTATTATTTGTCGCCGACGAAGAAACAGTAGTTAATCAATCATTAGCTGCCTTAAGAAACCATTTAGGAAAAGCATTAAACTTATATGATGAAAATGAACTAGCTTTTGTTTGGATTATTGATTGGCCAATGTTTGAATATGATAAAGATTTAGCACGTTATTTTGCGGTTCACCATCCTTTTACTATGCCACAAAATAATGAATTTAAACAAGACAATTTATTAACAACTAAGGCTCAAGCTTATGATATTGTTCTAAACGGTTATGAATTAGGTGGAGGAAGCATTAGAATCAACAAACCAGAATTACAAAGACAAATGTTTAAAATTTTAGGAATGAGTGAAACGGAATTTGAACGTGATTTTGGATTCTTATTAGAAGCATACTCATATGGAGCACCATATCATGGAGGAATTGCTTTAGGTTTAGACCGTTTAGTAATGTTATTAACTAATTCAGAATCAATTAGAGATGTCATTGCCTTTCCTAAAAATGCTAAAGCTAAAGAAACAATGCTTAATTCTCCTTCAGCAGTGGATAAAAAGCAATTAACTGAATTAAATATAACTTGGATTAAAAAATAAATTCGAAAATAAGGTGAAAAAATGAAAAAAATAAAAGTAAATGGTAAAATAGAATATAATGTTTATATTCAACAAAATTCATTTCAAAAACTAAATGATTTATTAACGATTTACAAGGCAAAAAAAGTAATTGCCATTGTTGATAGTAACGTTAATGAAGAACATTATCAAAGTTTGAAAAATAAGATTGAATTTATTAAAGTGAAAACTTCAGAAAAACATAAAAACTTTGTTTTTTTATTAGAAATTTTAAAAATTTTTGATGAAAATAAAATTCAAAAAGATAATAGTTTAGTTCTTGCCATTGGTGGAGGAGTTTTATTAGATACTGTAGGATTTGCCGCTTCTATTTATTTAAATGGAATTAAAGTAGCCTATATTCCAACTACATTATTAGCGATGGTAGATGGAGCAATTGGTTCGAAAAATGAACTACATTATGCTAAACGAAAAAATTTAATAGGAACATATTATGATCCAAGTTTTGTGTTAATTGATACGCAATTTTTAAGAACTTTAGAATTACGAGAAATTTATAGTGGGATAGCTGAAATTATTAAAATAGCCTATTTAATGAATCCTAAAATAATTGCCTTATTAGAAGAAATGAATAGTTATGATTATAATTGGGAACAAGTAATTTATGAAAGTATTATTTTAAAAACTAAAATTTTACAAAAAGATTATACTGAAAAACATGTAAGAAAGTATTTGAATTTTGGACATACCTTTGGAAATGCTATTGAAGAATATTATAAATTTGATAAATACACACATGGAGAAGCGATTGCGATTGGGATGTGTTTAGCCTATCCAGCCCAAGAATTAGTACAAGTTTTAAAAAAATATCATTTACCAGTTACTTTAGATAATGATATAGATTATGATACTTTATACAATTTAATAGCAGAAAACCGTAAAAAAGATAATAAAATAACTTATGTAACTTTAAAAGAAAAAGTTGTACCAACGATTGAAGAGTTAGAAGATAAGGCTGAATTACTGTCGAGAATGGAACGAGTAAGAATAATTGATGAAAGTTTACATTAAAAAAGGAAAGGTAACGGCTAAATATTACTAGTAATAGTAAATATTTTTTGGAAAAAGTAAAATTCGGAAGAGATAACTCTCTTCTGAATTTTTTTAGAAAATAACAAAAGTATCTAAATAACTAGTTAAAGCACTTAAATAGTATTGTTAATTATTACACTAAATTTTTCATCAGTATGAATATTATATGAATATTCAAATTGTTCACCATTAGATAAAAAACCAAAGTTTTCTACTACTAAGATTGGTTTATTTGGTGTTATTTTTAAAATTTTAGTATCTTCACTATTTAAAATAAGTGGTGAAATTTCTTTAATTGCATAATCAATTTTTAAATTTTTTTCAGATTCTAAATACTTATAAAAAGAGTGTTCAAAAACTTCTTTAGTTAAAGAAGGAACAAATTTAACAGGAACAATTGTATTTTCTAATAAATAAGGCTTATTATTTATTTTGCGTAAGCGTTTAATATAAAAAATCGCTTCGTTAAGTTCAATATTTAATTTTTGAGCTTCTACTTCATTAGCTTGTTTAATTTCAAAGGTTAAAATTTCATTCGTAACATTTTTACGAGTTTCAGTTAAAGATAAAGTCGTTAAGACATTAATATTATCCTTTTCATTTAAATAATAGCCACTTCCGTGGCGTGAAACAATATGGCCTCCAATAATTAAATTAGTTAATGCTTTACGAATTGTATTTACTGAAACATTAAATTCTTCAGCTAACTCTTTTTCTGAAGGTAATTTTTTAGTAGTATTATATTTATCGTTTTTGATATTATTAATAATTTCAGTATAAACGTAAGCATGTTTTGTTGATTTGGGATTTTTCATAATAACTCCTATTAAACTTATGATTAATTGTGATATATAGTAAATTATAACATAAATAACTAAAAATTAATAAGTTTTACTAGTATTGTTAGAAATATAAATTTTAATTCATACCTATAACTTGCAATGTTATATTTTTTTTGTTAAAATTTAAAATGTAAACATTTAGAAAGGAGTTTTATGGAAATTATAAATCACCAAATACCTAAAGAAATGGAAGCATTAATTAAAGAAATTCAAGCAAAATATAAAGATAATCATAAATTACAAGAAATTTTTGAAAAAGCTTTTATTAATACTTATCAAACAACAATTAAAAAGCAAGAGGATGGAACAACCTTTGTAATAACTGGCGATATTGATGCAATGTGGAATCGTGATAGTGCTGCTCAAGTTAGGCCCATGTTAAATTTAGTCAAACAAAGTAAAGAAATAAGAGAAATAATTTTGGGAGTTATGCAAAGGCATAAGGAGCAAATTTTATATGATCCATATGCTAATGCTCATAATTTAGAGCCTAAAAAAGGAGACCACGCTACTGATGATTTAACAAACCAAAAAGAATTAGTTTGGGAAAGAAAATATGAAATTGATTCTTTATGTTACCCAATTGAATTAGCATATTTGTATTATAAACAAACCGCAGATAGTGTAAATTTTGATGATAAATTTTTAGAAGTTTTAAAAACAATTGTTAAAATTTTCAAAATAGAACAGCATCATCATGAACAATCAACATATAGTTTTCGAAGAATAGCTGATTGGTTATTATTTGACTATCCAGAACGGATTCCTTTTGAAACTTTAAATAATCATGGTAAAGGAGCTCAAGTTACTTATACTGGAATGACTTGGAGTGGATTTAGACCAAGTGATGATGCTTGTAAATATGGATATTTAATCCCTGCTAATATGTTTGCCCATACAATTTTAGGATATATGGAAGAAATAATTTCAAAATTTTATCAAACAGAAACAGACTTTTGTCAAGAAATAGACCAATTAAAAAATGAAATTAATATGGGTATTCAAAAATATGGAATTATTGACCATCCTAAATATGGCAAAATTTATGCTTATGAAGTTGATGGATTAGGTAATTATAATTTAATGGATGATGCTAATGTTCCTTCATTATTATCAATTCCATACTTAGGATATACAACAATTAACGATCCAATTTATCAAAATACTCGTAAATTTTTATTAAGCGAAGATAATCCATATTATTATGAAGGTCAAGTGGCTAAAGGAATTGGATCGCCACATACTCCAGCTAATCATTTTTGGCATATTGCTTTAGCAATTCAAGGAATGACTACTAATGATTACCAAGAAAAACAAGATATTTTAGCAATGTTTTTACAAACTACTGGTGGAACAAACTTAATGCATGAAGGAATAGATGTTGATAATCCGCAAAATTTTACTAGACCATGGTTTAGTTGGGCGAATTCTATGTTTTGTGAATTCATTTTAGAATTAAATAATATAAGTGTAACAGAATGGAGAAATAATGAAATATAAAGCACATATTATTAGTCATAGTCATTGGGATCGTGAATGGTATTTACCATATGAACAGCATCATGTGCGTTTAATTAATTTAATAGATGAAATTTTAGAAGAAATTGAACATAATCCAAAATTTGGTTCTTTTAATTTAGATGGGCAAACAATAATTGTAGCAGATTATTTAAGTGTAAAACCACAAAATAAAGAGCGTTTATTACAAGCAATAAAAAAAGGAAAATTAAAAATTGGTCCTTGGTATATTTTACAAGATGCTTATCTTACTAGTTCTGAAGCCAATGTTCGTAACTTACAAGTAGGCCATCATGATGCTCAAGTTTATGGTAAGAAAACTAAGATTGGATATTTTCCTGATACTTTTGGGATTTATGCCCAGGCTCCCCAATTATTGCAACAAGCTGACATAAATAACATGTTTTTTGGGCGTGGTGTAACTCCAACAGGTTTTAATAATCAAGTAGCAGGAGCTTTTGATTCTAAATTTTCTGAAATGTTGATTAAAGCACCTAATGGAACAAAAGCGTTAGGAATTTTATTTGCTAATTGGTATAGTAATGCTAATGAAATTCCTAATAATAAAGAACTTGCAAAAACTTATTGGGATCAAAAAATAACCGATGTTAAAAAGTTTACTAAGAATAAAAATTTATTATTTATGAATGGTTGTGATCATACACCAATGCAACCTGATATTACTCAAGCGATTGATTTAGCTAATACTTTATATGAAGATGTTGAGTTTATTCACTCTTCTTTAGAAGATTATTTAATAGCTATTCAAGAAGAATTAAATGAAGCAGAATTAAGCGTTATTGACCAAGAATTACGTAGTCAAGATACTGATGGATATTATACTTTAGTTAATACTTTATCTGCTAGAATTTATCAAAAACAGCAAAATTTTAAAGTTCAAAATATGTATGAACAACTAGTTGAACCTTTAGCAACTATGACACTAGATAAAGCCAAATATCCTCATGATAAAATTACTTATGGTTGGAAAAAATTAATGCAAAATCATCCGCATGATAGTATTTGTGGATGTAGTTGTGATGAAGTTCACGCTGGTATGGATACTCGTTTTATGCGTGCTAAAAACGTAGCCTTAGGAATCATTGATGAAGTTTTATATAATTATCGAGAAAATGTGCAAAAAGAAGATAACCAAAAAGAATTTACCGTTTTTAATCCAACGACAACTAATAAAGAAGAAGTAATCGAAGTTATTATTGATTATGATAAAGAATACTTTGGAACTGATTTTAACCAAAATCGTAAAAATTTAGAGAATAAGCAAGTACCTAATTTAAACTTAATTGATAAAAATGGTCAAAAAGTAGAAGTTATTATTGAAGATTTAGGTGTTCACTTTGGTTATGATTTACCAAAAGACAAATTTAGAAGATCTTTTTATGCTCGTAAATTAAGATTACAGTTTAAAGCAGTTATTCCACGTTTTACTTGGACGTCTTATATTTTAGAAGAAAATCCTTTAGCCGTGGATAAAACTAAAATAGAACAAGTAGAAGTTCAAGAAGAATTTACACAAAGTATTTTAGAAAATAATAAATTAAAATTAGAAGTAACTAAACCAGGAATAATTAATTTATATCATAAAGAATTAGATATTTATTATCCTAATATTTTAGAAATAATTGATGAAGGTGATTTAGGTAATGAATATATGTTTGGTAGTGTCGCAAATGATAAGGTAAGAAAAATTAATAAAATTACTAAAATTGAAAGTAGCAAAAATTCTTTATACCAAATAAATAAAGTTTATACTTCAATTACTTTGCCACTAGCTGCTCAAGATACTTTAGTAGAAGAAAAAAGAAAGTTAGTAGAATATTATCAACGAGAAACAAAAAGAACGGAAGAAATGCTAGAAGTTCCATTATTATTAACTATTAAATTAGCTAATGATTCTAATAAGTTAGATATAAAACTAAACTTTGAAAATAAATGTCAAGATCATCGTATGCGTTTTAAATTCAATTTACAGACAGCACCAGTAGAAGTTGAAGCAGATGGAATTTTTGAAGTTACGAAGCGTAAAACTAAAGTAAGTAAAAATTGGCAAAATCCCCATAATGATCAACCAATGCAAAAGTTCCTTGGTATTACTGAACAAAACCATAATTTAATAATTGGAACTGAAGGATTGCATGAATATGAGGTTAAAGATCAAGAACTGTATATAACATTTTTACGTAGTGTTTCAGAACTAGGAGATTGGGGCGATTTTCCAACACCTAAAGCTCAATGCTTGCAAGAAATTGAAGTAAATATAAGTTTAATTGTTGATAAATTAGCTAATAAATATCAAAATTATAATAAACTACGTACCAATTTCATTCCTTTACCATATACAATGATTTATCAAAACCAAGGAAAACTTCCTAAAAATAAAGAATTCTTAAAAATTATGACGGATGACAATGCTTATATTTCCTCCTTAAAAAGAAATCGAGCTCAAGAAGCTTGCTTAAGATTATATTCTAATGGTCTCCAAGCTAAATTTAATATTCAAGCAGAATATCAAATGTGCAATTTACTAGAAGAAACACTAGATAATAATGAAGTTCAGGCAAATGAAATTGAAGCATGTGAAATAAGAACATTAAAAATAAATAATAAATAAAAGGAGTATGATGGATTTATTAAATTATGTAAATATTGATTTAGGAACTAATTCAATTTATCGTCAGTCTAAAGGTAATACTTTGCCTAATGTTCAAGTACCTTTTGCTCGCCAAAGTTTTGTTTTACAAAATGATTATGATGGGGGTGGTTGGTTTTATAATCCGCAAGCTGATTTTATTGAAGGGGTTAGAATTTCTTCACAGCCTTCACCTTGGCTTGGTGATTATGGTCATTTAGTTTTTTTACCCTTTAGTGGAGAAGATAAATTAGCAAATGCTATAAGATATAGTGGGATTACCCAAAAAATTCAAAAACCTAATTATTTGCAATTTTATTTAACAAGATATGAAATTATGACTAAGATTGCTCCAACTTTAAGTGGAGGAATTTGTCAAATAAATTACTTAGGGGAAGAAAGTAAGAAATTTTTAATTGATGTTTTAGCTGGGGATAATGAAATTTATGTGGAAGATAAGTTAATAAAAATTATAACTAATAATGTTCCTAGTAGTGAACTAGGCTATCATAAAAATTTTCAAAAATATTATACTTTTACGACAAATGTACCAATTAAAAATTATACAATATACGAAAATTCACAAAAAATAACGACAAATAAAGGAATAGGCTTACAATTAGTTTTAGAATTTGCCAAAAGTGATGTAGAAGTAAAAGTAGCTACTTCTTATATTTCAAATGATTTAGCACACTTAAATTTACAACGAGAAATGAAAAATCATAATTTATTAGCAATTAAAAAATTAAGTCAGGAGCTTTGGAATAAATACTTAGCAACAATTATTATTGAAGAAGAAGAGCAAAAGACAGTGTTTTATTCTAATATGTATCATTTATTTTTATATCCTCGCCAAGTTCATGAACTAGATGAACAAAATAAGAAGATTTATCGTAGTTTTTATGATGGGAAAATTAAACAAGGAACAATGATTTCTGATGTTGGATTTTGGGATACTTATCGGACAACAATGCCGTTATATCGTAAACTTATCCCAGTAAAATATCAAGAAATTATTAAAAGTATTTTAAATTTTTATCAAGATTATCATTGGCTACCTCGTTGGATTGCTCCGTTTGAACGCGGAGTAATGCCTTCTACTTTGGTTGATTCAGTTATTGCTGAAGCAATAGTTACTAATAACGTAGCTCCTGAACAACTTGATTTAGCAGTGCAAGCTGTATTAAAGGATGGAGAAGTTAGCTCGGATAATAATTTACATGGTAGAAAAAATTTACAAGAATACCAAAATTTAAGTTATATTCCGTATACTAAAACTCATGAAAGCGTTAGTATGACTTTGGATAATGCTTATAGTGATTATGCTATTTATCAAGCACTTAAACATGTTGGCCATTCAGATAGTAATAAATATTTAATACGTAGTAAAAATTATCAAAACTTATTTAATACGCAAACTTTATTTTTTGAAAGTAAAGATGAACAAAATAATTTTAATGAAAATTATGATCCAAGAATTTGGGGAGATGACTTTTGTGAATCATCTGGTTGGCAAAATCGTTTTTTTGTGCCACATGATTTTAGTGGATTAGTTGAATTATATGGTTCAAAAAAAACTATCGAACAGCAATTAGATAAATTAATAAATTCGCAAGCTAAGTATCAAATAGGAAAATATGGAATGGAAATTCATGAAATGACCGAAATGGTAGTTTGTGAAAAACTTGGATATTTAGCTATCTCTAACCAACCAAGTTTTTATTTACCTTATATCTATTTAAAATTAGGAAAAGTAGAAAAAGCTCGAGCAATATTACAAAAAATTTTTACCTATTTTACAGAAGATAATTATCCTGGCGATGAAGATAATGGTTCTATGTCAGCTTGGTATATTTTAGCACAAATCGGATTATATCCTTATTGTCCAGCAAGTGGGGAATTTTTAGAGTTTGAAGGGTTTGTAACATATAAAATTAATAAATTACAAGAATAAAAAAAGTGAGTATGGAAAAGGAGTGAGATGAAATATAAATTTCCAGAGAAGTTTTTATGGGGAGCAGCAGCTTCAGGAGTTCAAACAGAAGGAATAACGAATAAAGTGCATCAAAATATTTGGGAACATTGGTATGAATTAGAGCCTGATCGTTTTTACAATCGCTGGTCTAATTATATAGCATGTGACAGTTATAATCGTTATCAAGAGGATGTCAAATTAATGAAAGATATTAATTTAAACTCTTTTCGGACATCAATTCAATGGTCAAGATTAATTAAAGATTTTGAAACAGGTGCTGTGGATGAAGATGGTAAAAACTTTTATTTGAATTATTTTAAAACATTAAAAGCAAATAAAATTGAACCAATTATTAATTTATATCATTTTGATATGCCGTTAGAACTTTATCAAAAATATGGAGGTTTTGAAGCTAAAGAAGTAGTTGAATTATATGTTAAGTATGCCAAAGTTTGTTTTGAGTTGTTTGGTGAATATGTAAAATATTGGACAACATTTAATGAGCCGATTGTTCCAGTAGAATTTGGGTACTTTTATGATGCGCATTTTCCTAATAAAGTTGATCCAAAACTAGGAGTTCAAGTAGCTTATAATACCTTACTTGCCCATTCTATGACGGTCAAAGTGTTTAAAGAAGGAAATTATCCAGGAGAAATAGGAATAACTTTAAATTTAACACCAGTTTATCCTCGAAGCTCCCATCCGCAAGATCTTAAAGCAGCAGAAATTTGTGATGTGATTTATAATAAAAGTTATATGGATGCTTGTGTAAAAGGAGAAATTCCTAAGTTATTACAAGAAATTTTACAAGAAAATGATTTATTACCAAAATATACTAAACAGGAATTAATAATTATTAAAGATAATTTAGTGGATTTTGTCGGTTTGAATTATTATGTGCCTCGTCGAGTATGTGCTCCTAAATATGAGCCTAATAAAAATTCACCGTGGATGCCAGATTGGTATTTTGATAATTATCAAATGCCCGGAAGTCGTAATAATCCGCATCGTGATCATAATGAAATTTATCCGAAAGCAATTTATGATATTGCTAAACAAGTACAAAATGAATATGGTAATATTAAGTGGTATTTAGCAGAAATTGGTATTTCCATAACAAATGAAGAACAATTTATGGATGACAACAAAATGATAGATGATTCATTTAGAACAGAATTATTTAAAGAACATCTAGTTTATTTGCACCAAGCTATCCAAGAAGGAAGTAACTGTTTTGGAGTGCATCAATGGACTTTTATTGATAATTGGTCATGGTTAAATTCTCATAAGCGAAGATAT
>JBKDZV010000022.1:0-20743 GCA_047971455.1 Mycoplasmatales bacterium
CACAACAAGAAAAATTAGCTAATAATTTAAAAGTAGGACAAATTGAAGTTACAGTAACTGTTCAAAATTTATCTAACTTAGCTGGTAAAGAAGTTATTCAAGTTTATGTAAAAAAAGAAAATACATTAATAACTAAAAGACGCCGAGAATTAATTGCCTTTAAAAAAATACTATTTTTAGCCCAAGAAACTAAAACTATTAAGTTTACTGTAGATTACCAAGACTTAACAATTTATAATGAGGCATATGAACAAGTATTAGAACCTAATGTTTATACTTTTATAATTGGTGATGGAGAAAATACTTATTGTTCAAAACAATTAACAATAACAAACTAAGGAGAGATTATGCAATTAAATAAAGAAGAGATTTTTTATTATGAACCGTTAATCACTAGGAGTTTACAAATTATTAAAGATTTTAGGAAATTTAATATAATTCAACCAGATAAAATTTATATAACAGCTAGTTTTAAAACAGAAAAAATTGAAAATTTACAAAATAATACTCGACCATATCAAGCAATTAATTTACCTTATTTATGGGGAGGAATTGATGATTATCGTTGGGTAAAATGTGAATTTAAAAATTTAAAAAGTACTAAAATCTATTATGGAGATTTTAATTTAGGAATAGCTAGTGCCGGTTTAACGGTTGGAAGTGAAACATTATTTTATTTAAATGGTCAAGAATATGCTGGAGTTGATATTAATCATCAAGAAATTAAACTAGGAAAAATTTCTCCTAATTCAACTTTTGATTTTTATGCTTGGTCAGGAGTAGCTGATGCCACAAGACTAGAAGAATTAAAGACTTTACAAAGATCATATAAGTTAGGAGAATTACACCAAATTAAAAAATTAGAAATTTTTGAATTAGATGATAAGATTAATAATTTATATTATAATGTTAAAACAATGTTAGAAATTTATCAAGTTTTAAAAACTACAGATACTCGCCACGGAAGTTTATTAATTAACGATTTGTATAAAAGTTTAAAATATGTGACAGAAGCTATTACACGTGAAGAATTATATTTGATTAATGATAAATTGCAAAAAATAATTGATAAGTATCAAAAAAAAGAATATTTTACATTTAAAGCTTTAGGACAAACCCATATTGATTTAGCTTGGCTATGGCGTTTAAAACATACTCGCGAAAAAGCTGCTCGTTCTTTTTCAACTATGTTACGTTTATTAGAAAATAATCCAGAATTTATTTTTTTACAATCACAACCTCAATTATTTGCTTATTTAAAAAATGATTATCCCCAAATTTATGAAAGTATTAAACAAGCCCAACAACAAGGACGTTTAGAAATAGATGGAGCAATGTGGCTTGAGGCGGATTGTAATATTCCTTCAGGCGAAAGTTTAACACGACAAATTTTATATGGTAAAAAATTTATTAAAGAAGAATTTAACACCGAATCTAAAATTTTATGGATGCCTGATGTTTTTGGTTATAGTGCAGCTTTACCCCAAATTTTAAAAAAAAGTAATGTTGATGTTTTTTGTACTACTAAGATGCAATGGAATCAAGTTAATAAAATGCCTTTTCAAACTTTTAACTGGAAAGGTCTTGATGGAAGTATGATTCCCACACATTTAGTAGAAAATATTGATTTTATGTCAGTAAATGCTAAAAGTTTACTTAAAGGTTTAGACACATATAAAGATAAAGATTTTACTAATGAATTATTATATCAATATGGTTTTGGTGATGGTGGAGGAGGTCCAACACAAAATGATTTAGAATTAATCAAACGCTATGATAAGATTCCTGGAGTACCGCATATTAAACATGAAAAAGCAACAACTTATTTTAAAAATTTAGTAAAAAAAATTAATACAAGTGAAACATATGTTCATACTTGGCATGGAGATATGTATTTAGAATTACACCGAGGAACTTTTACTTCGCAAGCGCAAACTAAAAAAAATAATCGACAAATTGAATATTTATTACGTAGTTTAGAAATGTTATATGTTAAAAGTTATCAAGATAATAAATTTATTCCTGAAGTTCAAGATAAAATTAATGATATATGGCATAGATTTTTATTAAATCAGTTTCATGATATTATTCCCGGTTCATCAATTAATGAAGTTTATCTTGATGCAGATAAGGCTTATATAAAAATCAAAAAAGATATTCAAGAACTAGAAGAACAAATTTTGAGTAAGTATCAAACAATAAGCAATAGTTTTATCTTTTTTAATGACTTTAATAGACCGATAACGAAAAAAATTTTTTATAAAACTTCTAAAGATAATTTACATTTTTATTTACAAAATAAATTATTAAGGTCAATTTCTGTTAAAGAAGGATATGAAGTCTTATTAGAAGATTTACAACCATTAACTTTTAATGAAATTACCTTTGTTAAAGGAAAACATGAATTTAAACAACCATTAGTAAGGGCAACGATAGATAAATTCGAAAACGAGTATTATAAAATAGAATTTATTAATGGATTACAAATTAAAAAATTATATGATAAAGTATTAAAAAAAGACTTAGTAATTAAAAATAATATTTTTAATAAATTAGTAGTTTATGATGACAACCCTTTAGCTTGGGATGCTTGGGATATTGACATTTTTTATAAAACTAATGCGCAAATGATTAATCAAGTTATTAGTAAAAAAATTATCCAAAATAATTTATTAACAACGATTTATGAAGTTAAGTATCAATGTTTAAATTCTATTATTATACAACAGTTAATAATTAATCACAATACTAAAAATTTAGACTTTAAGACTAAAGTTAAGTGGAACGATTCGCATAAATTATTACGAGTGTTATTTGAAACAGATATTCAAACAACTGAAGCAAGTTTTGATATGCAATATGGAAATATAAAACGTCCAACACATAATAATACTTCTTGGGATATGCAAAAGTTTGAAGTTGTTGGTCATAAATGGGCTGATTTATCAAATAATTCTTACGGAATTAGTTTATTAAATAATTGTAAATATGGATATAGTATTGCAGGAAATATTTTAGGATTATCTTTAATTAAAGCAGCAACTTTCCCCGATCCTCAACAAGATTTAACTGAACATCAATTTACATATAGTTTATACCCTCATGCCAAGGATTGTCTAAATAGTAAAATTGAAAAAACTGCCCATATTTTAAATATGCCAAATAAAATATATCACTATAAATTAAATGATAAGCCACTTTTAAATTTAACAGAGCCCAATTTAGTTGTTGATTGTATAAAAATGGCTGAAGCTGAACAAAATATTATTTTTCGAGTACATGATTGGCAAAATAAAGAGGTAAATTTAAACTTAAGTAAAGATGTAGAAGTTATTAATTTATTAGAAAATAAAGTTCAAGAATCTAAAAACATAGTTAAACCATATGAGATTAAAACATATAAAATTAAAAATAAATTTCCAAAAGAGGAAAAATGAAAAATTATTTAGCAATTGATATTGGAGGAAGTGCACTAAAATATGGGATTATTAATGATAAAGGGAAAATTTTATACAGTATCAAGCAAGAACATAAACTACAAAATATTACAGATTTAAAAACTGAGATTATTAAAAAATATCAACAATATCAAGAAGAATATAATTTTGAAGCACTTAGTATTTCTGCGCCTGGAGCAGTAAATAGTCAAAGTAAAATAATCTATGGTGCTTCTGCTTTACCTTTTATTCACGAAAACAATTGGGTCAATGAGTTAGAGCAAGAATTAAAATTAAAAGTTTATATTGAAAATGATGCTAACTGTGCTGCTCTTTGTGAACAATGGTTAGGTAATGGTAAAAATTGTCAAAATATTATCAATATTGTTCTTGGAACTGGAGTCGGTGGAGCCCTGATTATTAATGGTGAACTAGTTAAGGGGAAAAATTTATATGGTGGAGAATTAGGATTTCAAATTATTGACTATAATAAACCCCAACAAGTGTTAAGTGAAGTTTTATCAACTTCAGCCTTAGTCAAACGTGTTAATAAATTTGTACCAGTTAAAAATGGACTAGAAGTTTTTGCATATTATGATCAAGGTAATGACCAAGTCATAAAAGAAGTAGAAAAACATTATCAAGATTTAGCAATTTTTTGTTATAACTTAATGCATATTTTTGATCCTGATATAATTTTAATTGGTGGAGCCATATCGCAACGAGAAGAGCTAATCGATAAAATTCAACAAAAGTATGCTAATATTTTACAAAATTCAATATCTGATTTAGAACTAATGATTAATAAATGTAAATTTAATAATAAATCAAATTTATTAGGGGCAGTGTATCATGCTAAGAGAGTAGAGATAAAAGGTGAATAGTTAAGAAATAGAGGAGTTTAAAAATCATTAATTTAGTATAAAAAAATAGCAAAGAAAAAGAAGAAATAGTTTGATATTAAATATACCAAATGCTAAGAGTGAAAGTGTAAATTCACACATAAAGCAAGTAAATAAAAATATTAGAGTATTTAGAAATTTAGAATGTGAAATTAGAATGTTATATGTAATTTAAATAATAAGATATATTTAAAAATATGAATAAGTCTAGTTAATTGACAAAGTACCTATTTAATAGTATCAGTCAAATAAAAAGAAAGAACTCTGGCAGGAGTTCTTTCTTTTGTGAATATATGAATCAGCTTTATTTACAAATTAATTATAGTAAAAAAAAGGAAAAAAGAAATATTTTTGATTAATAAATTCTAAAATAAGTGTTAAGAAAGTTTTAAAATACATACGATAACATGATTAAAAGATAAATTATAGGTAGAAAAAATTATAAGTCGTAACTTCTTGCGACTTTAAAAATAAAAAGGAGGTGAATATGAATGAAAGATATTTACTTAATACTAATATTTATGATATTATTATTACTATTAATAGTATCAGTAAAATAAAAAAGAAAGAACTTAGCAGAGTTCTTTCTTTTGTGAATATGTGAATCATATTTACTTAACAAGTTAATTATAGCAAAAAAAGAAAAAAAAGAAATATTTTTGATTAATAAATTCTAAAATAAGTGTTAAGAAAGTTTTAAAGTTTATTTGATAACATGATTAAAAGATAAATTATAGGTAGAAAAAATATAAAAGTATAAAATTAAGTAAATTTTAGGAAAATATCGATAATAATTATAAGTCGTAACTTCTTGCGACTTTAAAAATAAAAAGGAGGTGAAGATATATGGAAAAGCTTTATTTAGTATTAATATTTATGATACTATTGTTACTTTTAATAATATCAGTCAAATAAAAAGAAAGAACTCTGGCAGGAGTTCTTTCTTTTGTGAATATATGAATCAGCTTTATTTACAAACTAATTATAGCAAAAAAAAGGAAAAAAGAAATATTTTTGATTAATAAATTATAAAATAGGTTGCTAAGAAAGTTTTAAAGTTTATTTGATAACATGATTAAAAGATAAATTATAGGCAGAAAAAATATAAAAATATAAATTAATTGAATTAAAATAGAAAACAAATAGTATAGTTAAATACTTGCTAATTTGATATAATGTTATATGTTAGATATTAAAATATAAAGGATATTAAAACTATGAATAACTATCAAGAAAGAAAAAGACAACAAGAATTTATTGATAAAATGGTAGCTAATGGATATGAATTATTAAAACCTAGTATTGGTCAATATGTGAATTATGAAGATATAAAAAAGAATTTTAAAATTAAGTTAGAACAAACAAATAATCTTAAATTATCGGATAGTGAATTTGAAAGAATTTATGCTAAATTTAATCAAGGAACTGTCTTTGATAGAAGTTGGAAATTATTAAGAGAAGAAGATATTGTCTTAGATAATGGCAAAACCAAAACTTTAAAATTGCTAAATAAAGAAAAATGGTGTCAAAATGAATTTCAAATAGCCCAAGAAGTGGAAACTAAAGTAGCAGGAATAGATGGTAAAAAAGCTCGGTTTGATAGTGTAATCTTTATTAATGGGTTACCTTTAATAATTATGGAATTTAAACAAAGTGCTATTGGTAAAGATAAAGGATTAAATCAGATAATTGATTATCAAAAAGATGGTAAGATGCATGATTTATTTTTATATTGTCAGATTTTTATAGCTTCATTTTTTGCAACTACAAGGTATTTTGCTAACAATAATAAGATTGATAAAGAATTTATTTTTAAATGGACGGATGAACAAAATAATGAAATATCTGCTTTAATTGATGGAAATAAAACTATATATGATACACTATTATCAAGATGTTTTCTAGCAGAAATGATAGTAAGATATATGATAAGAAAAGAAAGTGATAAAGTGAATGTTATTTTACGACCTTATCAAGTTTATGCTACGAAGAAAATTTTACAAAAAGTAGAAGAGAATAGTGGTAGTGGCTATATTTTTCATACAACTGGAAGTGGTAAGACAATTACCTCTTTTAAAACATGTAAATTAATTAGTGAGAATCCTAAAGTAGATAAAGTTATCTTTTTAGTAGATCGTAAAGATTTAGATGCACAAACAAAAGAAAATTACGATGAATTTGAAAAAGGTTGCTATGATAAAGCCAATAATACTAAGCAGTTTAAAAATAGTCTTTTATCAAATTCTAAAAATATCAAAGTAGGAACAATTCAAAAAATGACAAGGATTATAAATTCTTTAAGTGAAGCAGAACAAGAAACATTGAATAATAGTAGAGTAGTAATTATTATAGACGAGTGTCATCGCTCACAATCAGATGATACTGTAAATGCGTTAAGAAGAGTATTTAATAAAAATGCCCAATACTTTGGCTTTACTGGAACACCAATCTCTGAAAAAAATCAAAAAAGTGGAAATACTAATTATAAAACTACAAAATCTGTGTTTGATAAAGAACTTCATCGCTATTCTATAACAGATGCCATAAGAGATAATAATGTCTTGCAGTTTAATATATCCCAACCAAAAGAAATAGTAGAACAAGAAATCAATTTTATGGATGAAAATAGAATCGAAGTAATAAGTAAACATATCATTGATAATTTTAATAATTATACTGATAATCGAGTTTTTAATACTATTTTTGCAACATCTTCAAAAGAACAGTTAAAACTGTATTATAAAGCATTAAAAAAAATAAATGCTACAAAATCTGAGGTAAATAAAATTAAGTTTACTTCAATTTTTTCAACAAACCCTGATGATACTGAAGAATATGTTGATGTAACTAAAAAAGAAGATGAATTTATTGCCGAAGTTATTAACGATTATAATGAAAGTAAAAATACTAATTTATCCATTGAAGATAACAAAGAAGCTATTTTATTTTGTTCTGGTAAAGAAGGGAGTTTAATTTTAAGGTTTTTTACTAACTCCCCTGTTAAATTAGCTTGAGTTCCTTTAATATCTTCTTTCTGTTAAAATTCAATTGTTTTAATACTAAATATTGGTTATATTCATCTTTTAATTCTACGGATATCACTGATTGAGGAATTGCCACATCTATCAATGTTAAAAACGCTATTCCTGGTGTCGCATACATTGTATATATAATATTATTTTTCTGTACAACTTTAGAAGACGAATTTTGTAATCCTTGCTCTGTAATATTCTTTGATGTAATAAATAGTTTTTCATTTGTAATATCTGAAATTGATAAAAATGGTATATTCCCATTATAATACTTTTCATTTGTACTTCTAGGCGTTCCTCCTGAAACCATTCTAACTGTTACATCATCCAATTTGTAATCTTTCCAATATTTATTATTAGTTAATATTTGCCCAATTAAATACTCGTTTTTATTTTCCAACTGCTTTATATACTCTTCTTGTTTTTCAATTAAGATGTCAATTGAAGATAAAAACTTTGCTATTTCATCTTGTTGAATTATATTATATATATTAAGCTTTAAATTATTTATTATATTTGCAGATAAGTTTCTTTGACCACCTTGTAAATATGTTTTTAATATTCTATACCTATTGAAATTTAATAATTGATATAAATAATTTTTATGTATTATATTTTTATTACATTTAATACATAAAACTGCTTGATTTATTGCTCCACTAAGAGGAGAAATTGCAACTTTTCCTGAAGTAGCCCCGTATAATGCATATAGCAAATCTCCCTCTTCTATCATTTTACTTGATGAATTATTTAAAGCTTCATTCGTAATTTTTTTATATGTACATAGTTTCCCAATTTCTCCTGACCCTATAAAATTGATATTTCCATTATAATAACCTTTATTAGATGATGTTGGAGTTCCGCCACTATACGTTGAAGCAATATCTCCCAATCTTACTTCTTCTCTATCTCCAAGTCTATCATTGAGGATTTTAAGGTTAAAAAAAACCATATAAAAAAATTCCTAAGTTAAATTTTGTTCTTTATTTAAATAAAATAAGTAAGTGAAAAACTTTACGTAACATTCTATTTATATTAAAATAAAAAAAAAATTAATATGTTAAGAAAGGTTAAAATGAGAATTTATAGTGAAGTTAATTATCAAGGACAAGTTTTACGAGGATTTCATGATAAAGGTAATGATGAAACAGTAATCATAATTACTCACGGTATTGGTGGGAACAAATTAGGTCATAAATTTATTTTTAGACAATTTGCTGATTTTTGTGTGCAAAAGAATTTATCAGTATTGCGCTATGATTTTTTAGGAAGTGGTGAAAGTGATGGCTTATTTGAAACAACTAAACATAGTGAACAAGTAGCACAAGTTGAGTTATTTATCCAAGAAGCTTATAATTTAGGTTATCAAAATATTGTTTTAGCTTCAACAACAATTGGTTGTTATGGCGTTTGGCATGCTGGAATAAAACATGAAGATATCACTTGTTATGTGAATTGGAATCCAATATTAAATTATGATCGTTATGAAATAAATCATAAAAAGCATGCTTTAGCAGATGGGACAATTCCTATGAAAGGGTTATTTACTTTACCGACTTATGTGACAGATTTAGCTAAATTAAAACGCCAAGTTCCCAAAATAGTTCAACCTGTGTTAATTTTACAAGGAGAATTAGATAATGAATATTGCTTTGGAGAGGCTCAAAATATTTGTAAAGAATATAAATGGTCTTATAAAGCAATTAATAAAGGAAATCATTTATGGGAAGGAACCAAAGTACGAACAGAATTATTTACTAAAACAGTAAATTTTGTTCAAGATGTTATTAAGTCATAAGGTTTGATAAAAGAAAAATAGTTTAAAAATTTATATAAAATTGTAAAATATTTTCTTATTTATGCTATAATTTTACTAGAGTTCTTTTGAAAAAAAGAATTTACGTTTAGTGTTAATAAATAATTTAATAAGTTAATACGATAAATAAAGTTAATAGAGAAATAGGAGAAAATAAAAATGAATAATGAACAAATAAAAAGAACTAATTTCAGTTCTAATATTAGTAATAGAAATTTTAATAAACCAAGACCAGGACATAGAAGTGAAAACTCTTTAAAATTAATGGCTTTAGGGGGGATGGGAGAAGTTGGTAAAAACTGTTATGTTGTAGAATATAAGCGTGATCTTTTTGTAATTGATTATGGAGTTTTATTCCCAGGAAGTGAATATGTAGGAGTAGATTATATAATTCCTAACTTTACTTATTTAAAACAAAATGAAAGAAGAATTAAAGGTCTTTATATAACTCATGCCCATGAAGATCATATTGGAGGAATACCTTTTTTACTAAAAAAAGTAAAAATTCCAGTAATTTATGCTTCAAAAATAACAAAATTGTTAATTGAAAAGAAATTAAAAGAGCATAAATTAACTGCAAATATTATTGAAATAAATGAATATACAACTTTAAAAGAAAAAGATGTCTTAATTCATACTTTCCGTCAAACTCATAGTGTGCCTAATTGTTTAGGTCTATTTTTTGAAACACCAATTGGTAATGTTGCGACAACTGGAGATTTTAAAGTAGATTTTTCTCCTTCAGGAGAAAAGCGAATTGATTTTCAAAGAATAACTGATTTATCTAAAAAAAAGGTTTTATGTTTAATGTCTGATAGTACTAATTCTTTACGTGAAGGGTTTAGTGAATCTTCAGCAGAAATTGGAGAAAATCTAAAATTATTAATTAAAGAAGCCCAAGGAAGAATTTTATTTACAACTTTTGCTTCCCATATTAATCGTGTTCAAAAAATAGTGGAAGGTTGTTTAGAAACTAATCGTAAAGTTTGTGTTTTAGGAAGAAGTATGAAAAATAATCTACAAATTGGGATGAAAATAGGTTATATAAAACTAAAACCAAATGATATTATTGATCTTAAAGAAATCAAAAATTATGCTCCTAATGAAGTTTGTATAATTTGTACTGGTTCACAAGGAGAAACTTTAGCAGCTTTATCAAGAATTGCTCATGGTTTAAATGCTAATTTTTCATTATCAAGTGATGATACTGTAGTTTTTGCTTCTTCACCAATTCCAGGAAATAATTACCAAATTGGAAAAGTGATTGATCAATTGGCGAAAACAGAATGTAAAATAATAACTAATTCTTCATATTTCAAAACACATACTTCAGGACATGCTTCTAAAGAAGAACAAAAATTAATGTTAAGTTTATTTGAGCCAGAATACTTTTTACCAATTCATGGGAATTATTATATGTTATTAGAACACAAAAAAACTTGGACAACGATGGGCTTTACCAAAACTAATAGTTTCTTATTTGATAATGGTGATGTCTTAACGTTCAAAAAAGGTCAAAGACCAACAATTAAAAGAAAGGCCTTTCCTGGACAAAGTATGTTTGTTTCTGGAAATAATGTTAATGTTTCATTAGAACAGTCAAGTATGAATCAATTAGCAACTGATGGAATGTTAGTTGTTTCACTATTAGTTGGAAGAAATAAAAAATTAATTTCTTATCCCCAAATAACAACTAGAGGATTTATTATTATTAATGAAAGAATTGATTTGTTAAAACAAATACAAAAATATTTAATTAAAGTTTATAATGATAATCAAGAATTAAAAGAAGAAGAATTAATAATTTTATTGAAAAAAAGAATGATGCAATATATTTATAATAAAACAGGAAAAAATCCTTTTGTAAGTATTAATACAATAAAATATAATCCGCAAAGAAAAAGTAAAGAGACTAAAATATAGCCTCTTTATAATTTTTATATAAATTTAAAATAAGAAAGGAATATTATGAAGAACTTAATTGATGCTCATATTCATTTAACACATGAAAAATATGATAAAATAGAAGAAGTTATTAGCGAAGCTAAAGCAAAGGGAATGAAGAAAATTATAGTAATTGGTTGTGATGAACAAGAAATAAAAAAAAGTCTAAAATTAGTTAAAGAACATCAAGGGTTTTTATATTTAGCAATTGGTTTTCACCCGGTAGATATCGAAAATTTAACAGAAGAGAAATTATTATGGGTTGAAGAATTATGTCAAACTAACGAACAAATTGTTGCTGTTGGAGAAATTGGTTTAGATTATCATTGGTATCCTGAACAAAAAGAACAACAAAAATATTGGTTTAAAAAACAAATAAATTTAGCACGTAAATTAAATAAACCCATTATAATTCATGCTCGTGAAAGTTATGATGATTGTTATGAAATTTTACAAGAAGAAAATTACTTTTATGGAGTTATGCATTCTTTTGCTGATGATTATACTTCAGCTAAAAGATTTTTAGATAAAGGAATGTATTTATCTATTAGTGGACCCTTAACGTTTAAAAATGGCCATAATCAAAAAGAAGTAATTAAAAATATGGATCTTAATAGATTATTAGTGGAAACAGACGGACCATACCTTACACCAGTTCCTTTCCGAGGAAAAGTTAATTATCCTTGGTATGTTCAATATATTCTCGAAGAAATAGCTTTAATTAAAGAAATGCCTTATCAAGAAGTTGTTAATCTTGTGGAAACTAATACTTATCAAATATTTAAGGAGATGAAAGATGAAAAAATTTGAGCCAACAGTTTATGTTAATAATGTTTTTGACATTGATATTGCTCAGTTAAAAAAAAATGGTATTAAAATGTTATGCTTTGACTTGGATAATACTTTAGACAAGCCCAATAATATGACTCAAGCAATGAATGATGATATGCAAAAGTTACTTAATAATTTACAAGAATATTTTGAAGTTATGATTGTATCTAATAATATGATTAAAGGACGAGTAGCATCTTTTGCAACAGTTTATAACTTAAATTATATCGAAGCTATGAAAAAACCCTTTAAAAAAAATTATCAACACCAAAATATTTTAAAATACAATAAAGAAGAAGTTATTTTTATTGGAGATAAAATAGTAACTGATGTGCTTGGAGCTAATCGCTTAGGATATAAATCAATTTTAGTTGATCCATTATATCCTAAATCGAATAAATGGTATAATAAAATAATGAGTTTATTTGATGAAATTATCTTAAAATTATCAACAGTTAAAAAAAAAGAATACTTTAATAATTTGGAGCAAAATGAAAACTAAGCTTTATTGTCATGGTTGTGGATATGAATTACAGACAATAGTAGTAGATAAATTAGGATATATTCCTAAAATAAATGAAGCAAAAGAAATTTATTATTGTCAGCGTTGTCATAATATGATTTTTAAAAATCAAGCACCTAAAACTTTTTTACAAGATCAAGATTATTGGGAGTTATTTACAGAAATAGTTTTTGAAAATAAACTTTATGTTTTAATAATTGATATTTTTAATATTGAAGGTTCAATTTTAGATAAAATGGTAGAAAAATTACAAAATAAACAAGTCTTAATTGTTTTAAATAAACGAGATTTAATACCTAAATTAGTTAAGGATAACAAAATCTATGCCTCAATTAAAAATCATTATAAATTAAAAAATTTACAAATAATTGATTATGTCGTTGTTTCTTCGAAAAAAAAATATAACATTGATTTATTATTAGATAAAATTAATTATTACCGCCAAGATGATGTTTTTTTAATTGGGGTCGCTAATGTTGGAAAGTCTTCTATTGTTAATAGCTTAATCAATTCAATTACCCAAGACAATAAAGAACACATTTCTACTTCTTATCATGCAGGAACAACCTTAGGCTTAATTAAAGTGCCATTTGATGAAGTAGCAAACTTGATTGACACCCCAGGAATTATTAATAAATCTGATGTTAACAATGGTTTGTCCAAAGAAACATTAGAAGTAATTATTCCTAAAAAAGAAATAAGACCTAAAACTTATCAATTAAATGCTGAACAAACATTATTTATTAGTTCTTTATTGCAAGTAGATTATATTCAAGGAACTCGTCAAGGCTTTACAATTTATGCCGCTAATACTATTCAAATTCACCGAACAAAATTAGAAAATGCTTTAAGTTTTAGAGAAAATAATTTAGGAAAAAATATTTTAACTTTTCCATCAACTAAAGAATTAGAAAAATTAGTTTTTAAACAAGAAACAATTAAATTAGTTGGCAAAAATGTAGATGTAGTAATAAGCGGTTTATGTTGGCTTAATTTTAAAAATATTGAAACTGAAATTCAATTAACTTTAACGTTACCGCAAAATGTAGCAGTTTATATTAGAAAAGGATTAATTTAAAAAAATTTAAAGGAGTAAAATGGCAATTGATCAAAAATTAATAAAGCGAATTAATGAATTAGCCAAGAAGAAAAAAAACCAAGGTTTAACAAAACAAGAACAAGAAGAACAGAAAACTTTGAGAGAACAGTATCTTAAAGCCTTTAGAGTTAATGTCGAAAGTACATTAAATAATGTAGATATTGTTGATAAATTAGAACTAAAATTAGTTGACTATCAACTAGAAGATATTAATTCTAAATTAGCAGAAGTACAAGCAATTAAGTCAATCAATAAAGTAGCAGATAAAGTTGAAATATTATATGATTACAAAAAAATTGCCAAAGAAGAAATATTAAAAAAATTAAAAAGATAAGTAAAGAGGATGTTTGAAAAAGTTAATAATAATTAGTTCCTTAGTAATAATTAGTATATATTTAGTTGGCTTAGGGATATTTTACCGAAGAGTACCACTTAACATGTATGTTGTAAACAATAATCTTAGTTTTACAACATATAATCAATTAGAAACAAAATTAAATCAAATAATAAATGAGAAAAAAATAAACTTTATTGATGATAAAATTGGAGAATTTTCTTATTCTTTAAAAGATTTAGGAATCACAGTTCAAGAAAATGGAGAAAATATTGTAAAAAAATCTAAACAGAAATTTAAATGGTTTACTATTCAACCACAAAACATGACTTTTAAATTATTAAATATTAATGAAAAAAATATTAGTACAAATATTAATAATATTATGAAAAAAAATAAAATTCAGGCTCCTCAAAATGCTTACATTAAATATCAAGATGGTAAATATATAATTGTTCCTGAAGTCAATACTAATATGGTTGATAGTGAATTAATTACTAAAGCACTAATTGAGAATTTAAAACAAAGTACATATACATTAGATACAACAAAGTATTATCAAACTCCAACAATTAAAGAACAAGATTTAGCGTCTTCTTTAATCGTTTTAAATAAAATTATTAACAAACAAATAACTTTAAAATTTGATGAAGAAGAATATAAATTATCTAAAAAAGAATTAAGTAAGTTCATTGATATTCAAGATGATGGTTCTTATAAAATTAAAGAAGATAAGTTTGAAGAGTTTGTAACAAGTTTAAGTTATACATATGATACAGTTAGTTATACAGCAACTAAAAGAACGCAAAATCAATACTATGCAACTGACTTAGGAAAAGAATTAACTAAGGATTTACAAAATGATACCGAAGATAACTTTATTATTGAAGTGAATAATAATCCTTTTATTAAAAAGCTACAGCAAAAGGCTAAAACAAAAGAAAAAACCTATATTGAAGTAAATTTAACGTCCCAGTATATGTGGTATTATAAAGCTGGAAAATTATTTATGACTTCACCAGTAGTAACTGGCGATCATTCTAATGGTTGGGATACCCCAACAGGAACGTTTAACATTACGGAAAAGTTACGAAATAAAATTTTAGATGGAAGTAGTGTTGGTTTTGAATATCAATATCATGTTGATTATTGGATGCGAATAACTAATTCAGGAGTTGGATTTCATGATACGCAAGAACGAAGTTATAATGAATATGGATCAGATACTTATTTATATGGTGGAGGAAGTCATGGCTGTGTTAATTTACCTCCAACTAAAGCACAAAAGTTATATACTAATTTAAAAGTAGGAACTAAAGTATATATTACAGCATAGTAAGGGAATAGGAGTGTAAATTATGAAAGATTATTTTAAACATTTAAAAAGAAGTTTTGCTCCATTACATTTAAATAATGAGGATAATTTAGATAATGCTCGAGCTTCTCATCCATTAGAATTATTTTTTGACTTAGTATTTGTTGTCGCCTTAGGTAAAGTATCGCATGTATTTTTACAACCTGATGTTAAAAATATTATCATGGCTATTATTTTATTTTTGGCAATTTATCAAATTTGGAAAAATATTACAAAATTTAATGCTTACTTCTTTCAACATAGTTTAATCAATTCATTTTTATTTGTTATAATTATGATACCAATATTTTTTATTACTTCAATGGTCAATTATAATAATCTTAATAATATATATTTATTAATTGTTTTATTTACTTTTTCTAGGTTAATTTTAAGTTTTACTTGGTATAAATTAGTTTATAAAAATAAACTAATAACTAATACTTATATTAATAAAGTAGCCAAATATTATTCAGGGTTATACATAAGCAGTAGTTTAATTTTATTAGTAAGTTTTATTAATTATCAATTATTTTATTTAATTTTAATAACTAGTGTGTTAGTTGAAATAATGGGAACTTATTTTGTTCATTATAAATTAAAAAAATTTACTAGACCACAAATTGATATAGACTTATTACAAGAACGACGAGTATTATTTGTAATTTTGATTTGGGGTGAAGCTTTAGTAACTGCTGGAAGTGTTTTTCCTAAGTATAGTTCTTTTACTCAAGCAATAACGATGAATTTAGCTTTATTTTTAATAATTAGTTTTTTCTTCTTACGAGCTGTTGCCTCATTTGGTGATGCTTATAACATTAAGCGGATGAAATTTTGGCTTATTGAATTTACTGATTATACTTTTCCGTTACAAAGTTTATCTTTATTCGTATCAATTGCTGGAATAGCCTCAACTCAACAAATTAATGAATTATCTCGCTGGATAGTTATTATTGATTTAGCATATATAAACTTAACGCATTATTTAGGTAATTTAAAAGCTACAAAGCAAGAATATATTAATGCTAATTTAGCTAAGTTTATTAAATTGGATAATTTATGTTTATTATTACAAGGATTAATAACCGTGATTTTAATATTTGTAACTGGACCGCAAATTTTTGTTTACTTAATTTTACTAATCTTTATCTTACACTTTTTAGCAGTACCTATAAGACATAGACAAACAGAATATTTTTAAAAAAATAAAGGAAAATTATGAATTATAAAAATAATATTATAAATTTAACTAAAGAAGCACATAATTCAGAATTATTTATTGAATTATATGAATTAATAGTAAAAGAATTGAAATTAAAAGGAAGTATCTTTCAAACTAAAAGTGGTAAAACTATGATTGGTTTTAAATACGTTGAATATAAAGAAGGTGTTTGGCCGATTGTAGCGATTGCTCCACAAAAAAATAACATTAGTATTTATATCTCAGCTATGGAAAACAAAACTTATCTTGTAGAAAAATATGGGATAGATTTTGGTAAATCAAACCTTGGTAAAACTTGTCTTCGTATTAAAACGATGACTCCTGAACGAGAAAAAGCTTTGAAAAAAATATTACAAAAAGTTAAAAAAACTAAAAATTATAAAATTAACGCATTTTAAATGTTAATGTTTACATTTCTTTGTTAATTATTGTATAATAAAGATGTTAAAGTACAAATAATAATTAAAGGAGATAGTAATGAGTGATAATTTAGTAAAAAGAGGTTTGGCTCAAATGTTAAAACGTGGAGTTATTATGGATGTAACAACCGCTAAAGAAGCAAAATTAGCTGAAGAAGCTGGAGCAGTAGCAGTTATGGCGTTGGAAAATGTTCCAAGTGATATTCGTAAAATGAAACAAGTAGCTCGTATGGTCGATCCCTTGAAAGTTTGTGAAATCAAAGAAGTTACGACAATTCCTGTAATGGGTAAATGTCGAATTGGCCATTTAGTTGAAGCTCAAATATTAGAGGCTGTTCAAGCTGATTATATTGATGAATCAGAAGTTTTAACACCAGCAAATGATTATGAACATATTAAGAAACAAGAATTTAAAATACCTTTTGTCTGTGGTGCTAAAAATTTAGGAGAAGCCTTGCGTCGTATAAATGAAGGAGCTTCAATGATTCGAACTAAAGGTGAACCAGGAACAGGTAATGTTGTTGAAGCGGTTAATCATTTAAAAATCATGCACGAGCAAATTCAAGCACTTAGTAGTTTAACTGACGAACAATTACAACAAAAAGCTGAGGAATATCGTGTTCCTTTAGCTCTAGTTAAAGAAGTTCAAACTTTAAAAAGGCTACCAGTTGTTAATTTTGCTGCTGGAGGAGTAGCTACTCCGGCAGATGCCGCATTAATGATGCAACTAGGAGCGGATGGAATTTTTGTTGGTTCAGGTATTTTTAAATCAAGTAATCCTAAAGCCTATGCTGAGGCCATTGTAAAAGCAGTAAATAATTATGATGATCCCTTTGTTGTGGCAGAAGTTTCTAAAGGATTAGGTCAAGCGATGCAAGGTCTTAGTATAGAAGATATTCCAGAACAATATTTAATGGCTAATCGTGGAGAAAAATGTTAACAATTGGTATCTTAGGATTACAAGGAGCAATAAAAGAACATCAACAAGTCATTTTAAGAAATGGATATACTGCACAAATTGTTCGAACTAGTGCTGATCTTAATGAGATTGATGCAATTATTTTACCAGGTGGAGAAAGTACAGTAATGCGTAAATTATTGGAGCAAAATCTTGACTTTAAAAAAAAGTTACAAGAATTTTTAATAACTAAACCAGTTTATGCTACTTGTGCTGGAGTTATTTTACTAAGTGAGAGTTATTTTAATATTTTGAATTTACAAGTAATTAGAAATGGTTTTGGTTCACAAATAGCTAGTGAAAGTACTAATTTAAGATGGAATAATGTAGTTCAACCTGTAGCATTTATTCGGGCACCAATTATAAAAGTACAAAATCAAGAACAATACCAAACAGTTGTGTGGCATAAAGCCGAAGTTGTTGGAGTGGAAACAAAAAATATTATGGCGATGTCTTTTCATCCTGAATTAACAAAAGCTGATATATTCTTTAATTATTTTATCCAAAAAATAGTTAAGGATAAAAAATAATAGTTATTTAAAAAGTTATATTTAATTTATTAAGCTTTAATAAATTTACTAATTTATATTACGTTATTTAAAATTAAAGGGGAATGATGATAATTAAAAATATTGAAGAGGTAATCAAACAACGTAGTGCTACTCGAGATTATGATAAGCAATGGCAAGGGCAACAAGTCCTTGGAAAAGTTTTAAAATATGTAGAAGAAATTAATACAACAAAAGGACCATTTGGAACGACAATTAAAATTCATTATATTAATAAAAATATAACAGAAAGTATAAAATTAGGAACATATGGTGTAATAAGTGGAGCTAATAATTACTTAGTTGTATCAGTGAATAAAAAGAATTATAATTTATTAGATTTAGGATATTTATTTGAAGAAGTAGTGTTGTATATTGTTTCACTAGGGTTAAGTGCTAATTGGATGGCAGGAACTTACAGTAAAAAAGATTTTAAAAAGGCTATTGAGTTAGTGGATAATGAAGAAGTAGCAGTTATTTGTCCATTTGGGAAAAAAATTGATAAAAATACTTTATTAAGTAAAGTAAAACACAAGCCTAAAAAAAGAAGAGATTTTGGAGATTTATTTTTTAATCTTGATTTAACACCCTTAGAAGAACAAGCAAGTTTAAATTATATTAGAGCCTTACAAATGGTTCGTTTAGCACCATCGTCGTTAAATAAACAACATTGGCGTATAGTCGTAGATAAAGTTAAAAAACAATATCATTTTTATAGTGCGATTGAAAAACGTGGTAGCGACATAAATATTGGAATTGCTGTAGCTCATTTTGAATTAACTATGAATGAATTAGGTGTCCAAGGAAAATTAGTGCAAGCAGAGAATAAGATATTACCAAATTATAAATGTACTTGGGAAGAAATTTAAAATGATCTAGTGGTTAAACAGTAAAATAAACTATAATTTTTTATAGTTTATTTTTTTATAAAGATATAAAAACTAAGTTCTTAATTATTTCTTAAACTAAATAAAATATAATATAGTTTAAGGAGGAGAAATGAAATATATTAAAAGAAAAATATTATTTATTAGTACTGCAAGCACAGTTGTTTTGGTAGGATTAATTGGGTTATTAGTTATTTTAAGTTCTACTACTTCAATAAAAGATAGTATCGATTTAGAAGGAGCAGAATTTAAACCGAATCCTGATTATCAAGTAGTTAATAAACAATTAGTTATAACTAATGATGAAGAGCGTTTTTATATTAATCAACAAATAATACCTGATCCTATAAGAGTTCCAGTTAATACACAATTAAATGTTGAAGTTCAAAATAAAACATCCTATGCCATAAGCTTACACTTTCATGGCGTTTTAGGAATGAATAAAATGGATGGGGTAGGTAATATCACTCAAGAAAGTATAAAACCACAAGAAAGTTTTACTTATCAATTTAATTTAGATCGTGTTGGAACTTATATGTATCATTCTCATGTCGATTCTTTAAATCAAGTTAATAATGCTTTTTTATTCGGTGGATTAGTTGTCGAAGATGAAATAATGCAAGCAGCCACAAATAAAGAAATGTTAATGATAAATACACAAAATGATGATAACACTATATATATTAATAATCAAGAACATTTAGAATACTTGCTAAACAATAATGAGGATATTTATTTAAATATTGTAAATATTTCATCAAGTCCGATAACCTTATATTTTGGAGAAGATATTGAATGGGAAATATTAAACTTAGATGCCAATGCGACAACAAGCCAAGTATATCAAAACCAAGAACTATATTTACCGACAGCTAATAGAATTGATGTAAAAATAAAAAATCCCCACAAATCATTTGTGTTATATACAACATTAGATGATACTTATAATGCTGAAGTTGGTTTCAAAATAACTAAAAATTTAGATTATACTAGTGAAAAAGCTAAATACTTTACTGATATTTCAGACTTAGAAGGGTTTAAGCATCAAAAATTATTATATTTATATGATATTGTAACATCTAAAGAAAGTGTCAAAGAACAAGAACCTGATAAAGAGTTTAATTTAGAATTAGGGATGAACCATATGCAGTGGACCATCAATAATGAAGCTTATCCAAATAATACAACCTTAGATGTAGACGAAGGTGATATCATAACAATAAATTTAGTTTCTAATTCTAGTAATTCACCTCATCCGTTTCATTTACATGGCCATGAATTCTCGGTAATTAAAGTTAATGATCAAAAAGTTAATAAAAGTTTGCTTCTGGATACCGTAGAAGTATTACCTGATGAAAAAGTTACTATTCAGTTTACAGCTAATAATCCAGGAATTTGGGCTTTTCATTGTCATGATTTAGAACATGCGGCTAGGGG
>JBKDZV010000023.1:0-25230 GCA_047971455.1 Mycoplasmatales bacterium
AGAATTTAATTTTGTTTTTTCTGTACCAAAAGTATCATTATATTTTGGTATAGAAGAATCATTAATTCCTATTTCATCATTGTCATAATTTTCAAAATTTTTAAATTCTTTTTCTTGAGGATCATAGTATGTTATACTTTCAACAGAACTAATATATCCTACTTTATCACTCTTTCCTGTAGATACTGTTTTTTTATTCATTCCGCCAGGTAATAGTGCTTTATCATTCGATTCTCCTATAGTCGGTCCTTCATTAGCTGAATTTAAAAGTACTTTACTTTCAATTTTTGTCAGCCCTATATTATATAAGTAAATTGATCCTGCTCCCATTGGATCCCCAGCGATAATTACACCAAAACTGTTTCGTACATATACTGCTGCTAATTTAGTTTTAACTTTTTTAAACCCCACTTCATCAATATCATTGTCTTTATCAGAATCATAATATCCAGTAACAGTATTATTTATTAAATAATCATCAAAACGCTCTGTTAAGGTAATATCATTTTTATTACCGTATGTAGGACCATTTTTCCAAGAAACTTGGTCAATTTTATAGGTAACTGTATAAGTTTTTCCTGCTGGAACTTCAGCAAAATGAACTGCGTAATCTGAATTTTTCGTTTCAGAAGGAGTTAAAATTTCATAATTAGTTATTAAATTAGATCTCTCATACTTAATACTTTTTAAATTAAGTGTTGAACCATCTAAGTTACCACGTCCTTGTTCTACAGAATCTTTAGTTTCTCCAACTTTATAAAATTCATCATCTATATTATCACTTAAATAAACATTTTCAGCATTCATATTTCCAGTATTTTCAATTGAAATAGTATAAGTTAAATCTCCTACTCCTACTTCTGCTGTTTTTTTATCTACTGTTTTATCTACCTTTAAGGCCACTTCTCCAATCTCTACTTCAGCATCATCAGTACAATAATCTGTTTCAATATCAAGACATGCAGAAGCTTTATTTGTAAATTTTGTTCCTACTTCTAAATCACGTGATGTTGGTATAGTAAATGTTATTGTAGCATCTTCTGTATAATTTAAATCATTTAATACTATAGTCAATGTTCTTTCCTCAAGTGTTACTGTATAATCTTTGCCACTTATTAAAGCATTATCTCCTATCATTACTCTTACTTTATCAGGTGATAATTTTGATACAACTAATTCTTCAGGTAATTCATCAGTTATTGTTAGGTTATGTAAATTAGTTTCTCCTGTATTTGTTACTTCTAAATTATATTCTATTTCATCTCCTGCTTGAACTATTCCTGTTGATGTAGATTTTTCAATACTAGTATTAGAAATTGCCTCAATTGTATCAGTAATATCATCACAATTTTCAGCTATTATATCACTATTTACACAAGCTTTATTTGTTATAGTAGCTCCATTTACCACATCACGATTAGCCATTACTTTAAAGGTTAAAGTTTGACTCTCTCCTTTATTTAAGTTATCTATCTTCCAAGACATAGTATTTGTTTCCTCATTAAAACTTCCACTATTATTAACTTCTATTGAAGCTAAATCATAATATTTTAATTGTTCTTCAGTAAATGTATCAGTTACTATTAGGTTTTCTAAATCTGAATTTCCTATATTTCTTACAGTTATTGTGTAAATTATTTCTTCTCCTGGAGAAATAAATCCTGGAGTTTGAACATCTTCTTCTTTACTAATGTTTGAAGTTTTTTTAATTTGAACTTTAGCATTTAAAACAGTAACTTTAGCACTATCTTTACTACACTTATCCACTAGTGAAGTACAAACTTCAGCTACATTAGTTATAACAGTATGATTAAGAATTTCTTTTTTACTTTGTATTTCAAAAGTTATTGTAGCCATTTCTCCATATTCTAAGTCATTAATAGTTAATGTACGTTCTTTTTTATCTACTTGATAATCATCATTATTTGTTAAGTCTACTTCCGTTTTATTAACTAATTCTTTTGTTACTTTTATACTACCTTCAATTGTTGAAACATCTAAATACTCATCATTTAGTGGATCACTAACTGTTACATCATGTAAATTAGTTTCTCCAGTATTTACTATTTTTAAAACATATTGAATAGTATCTCCTGCTTGAACTTCAGCACTAGTTGCTGTTTTTTCTATTGCTACATCACTTGTAGCTTTAATCGGCGTTTTTACACCATCACATTGAGTTTCCATATTTTCATGTCTAGCACAAGCTGTATTAAAAATCATATCTCCATCTATTACTTCATGATTTACTTGAACTTCAAATGTCAATTCTTTAGTTGCATTTATATCTAAGCTATCAATTACCCAAGTTATTGTATTTGTTTCCTCATTAAAACTTCCACTATTATTAACTTCTATTGAAGCTAAATCATAATATTTTAATTGTTCTTCTGTAAATATATCAGTTACTGCTATACTTGTTAACTTAGTTTCTCCAGTATTTGTTACTTTCATTGTATAAGTTAATTTATCACCAGGTTTAGCAGGATTAATTTTTCCTTTATTATCCTCTTTGGTTATTTTAAAGTTAGGTACTAATGGCTCTACACCTACTTCTCCTGTCGCACATGAACTTTCAGTTTCATTATAACAAGCTTGTGCAGTATTAATAATTGTATCATCATTAGCAAATGGATTAGCCGCGTTAATATCAAATTCTACTGTTACATTTCCACCTTTAGCTAATTTATTAATTGTAATTGTTTGATCATCATTAACTGTGTAATCTGTATCTTTTATTAAAATTGTACTATCTTGATCGGTCAATACTAAGTTTTTTAGTGATGTTACATCTAAATTAGTTGTTGGTAAGGTATCTTGTACTACCACATTTGGTAACAATATATTCCCAGTATTTGCTACTTTTATTTTGTAATGGATACCTTGACCTGGTTCTACTGCTACTTTATCTGCTTCTTTTGTTACTTCTAAACCTGGTTTAATATCTAATTTAATATCTACCTCATCATCTTTATCTGCTACATTATCTGCTGAGACTTCTACTTTATTTTGAATAGTATTTTCCTCTTTAATTTCGGTTAATTCTTCTTTTACTTTAATCTCAAATGTTAAGGTAGCTTCTTTGCCAAGTAATAATTCTGGTATCTCCCATGTTATTGTTCCTTCTTTATTACTTGCTGTTCCTATTGATGGAGTAATCTTATCAATTGTAGTTATATCTAAATTACTATCTATTATTGTATCGGTTACTACAATATTTTTTAAGTTAGTTTCTCCTGTATTTTTTACTACTATTTGATATTTAATTGTTTGTCCAGGTTCCACTTTAGTTTTCCCTAGCTCCATTTTATTAGTTTTTGCTTCTTTGACATTTGCTGTTTTTTCTACTTCCATATTTGGTATTAATGGCTCTACACCTACTTCCCCTGTCGCACATGAACTTTCAGTTTCATTATAACAAGCTTGTGCAGTATTAATAATTGTATCATCATTAGCAAATGGATTAGCCGCCTTAATATCAAATTCTACTGTTACATTTCCATCTTTAGCTAATTTATTAATTGTAATTGTTTGATCATCATTAACTGTGTAATCTGTATCTTTTATTAAAATTGTACTATCTTGATCGGTCAATACTAAGTTTTTTAGTGATGTTACATCTAAATTAGTTGTTGGTAAGGTATCTTGTACTACCACATTTGGTAACAATATATTCCCAGTATTTGCTACTTTTATTTTGTAATGGATACTTTGACCTGGTTCTACTGCTGCTTTATCTGCTTCTTTTGTTACTTTTAGACCTGGTTTTACATCTAATTTCACTTCTTCTTCAGCTGTTTTGCACGCTGTATTATCAGAACATACTTCAGCTGTATTATTAATATCATCAACTTCTGTTAATTCTTCTTGAACATTTATTTCAAAAGTCAGTTGAGCTTCTTCATTTATTGATAATTTATCTATTGTCCATAAAATAGTTCCTTCATTATTTTCTACTTTTCCTTTTGAAGCATTTAACTTATTTATTGATGTTACATCTAAGGTTTTATCAGTTATTGGGTCAACCACCTCTACATCTGTTAAATCAGTTTCTCCTGTATTTTTAACATTAATTGTATATTTTATAGTTTGACCTGGTTTTATTTTATTTACATCAGCTTTTTTTGTTATCTCAACATCTGGGGTTAAAGTATTTACTTCATTATCATCTTCAACTACAATTGTTTCAGAAGTGTTAGCATCTTGATAGGTTGCTTGAGCAACATTTACAATTGATGTTGAAGAATCTGTCCCAGGAACAAAAACATCCGCTGCTTTAATATTAAAAGTAATATCTACATATTCATCTATTTTTAAAGCATTTAAATATATTGTTTTATTAATATAATCAATTTGATAATCACTATCTTCACTCAAAATATTTTTTTCAGCATTAGTTAAAATTATATTTTTTACCGAAGTTGCATCTAAATTAGCATCCGTTAATGGATCAATAATTTCAATATTGTGTAAAACTGTATTACCAGTATTAGTTACTCTTATTGTATACTCAATATTATCTCCTGGAAAAATTATTGTTTTATCTGATGTTTTTTTAATTGTCAAATCAGGCTTTACAACAACATTTATTTCTTTAGTATCATCTTCACACTCATTATATTCATTACAAGCTTCTACTTTATTAGCTATTATTTTAGTATCTACATCTACATCTTTACTAATTGTCACATCAAATGTTAATTTAACTTCTTGAGAAATTTCTAAACTTGGAATATTCCATGTTATTATACCATCATCTATTGTTACTTTTCCTAAGGTAGGAGTTAGATTATCAATTGATAAAGCATCTAAATTAGGATCATCAATTGAATCTTTAACTTCAATATCTTCTAATATAGTTTCTCCTGTATTTTTTACAACCAAAGTATATGTAATTGTATCTCCAGGTTCTGCTTTATTAGTACTGGCTTCTTTTGTTACTTCCATATTTGGCACTAGTGTTTTGATTTCAACTTCATCTTCTGAACAAGATTTTTCATCTGTATCATAACAAGCTTTTGCGCTATTTTTTATATTATTATCTTCCTCAAACTTATCTACAGCATTAATATCAAATTCCACAGTTATATAATTACTACTATCAATTTGCTTAATTGTTATTGTCTTATCTTCATTTATCAGATAATCTACATTTAAGTTTAATTCATTACTATCTTGATCTTTAACACTTAAATCATTTACTGAATTTTTATCTAAATTTTCATCAGTTAAAGTATCCTCAATAATAACATTCGCTAAGGGAACATTTCCTGTATTTGCTACTTTTATAATATAGTGAATATTCTCTCCAGGTTTTATTTCTTTTTTATCTGCTTCTTTTGTTACTGTTAATTCTTTATTTAAATTTGGTGTTACTTCAATACTATCATTTGAACATTCTGTATCATCAGCACAACTAACTACTGAATTATAAATCGTAGTAATATTAGTTAAATCTTCATTTACTTTTATTTTAAAAGTTAAAATGGCTTCTTCTTCAACCGCTAATTCATTAATTTGCCATTTAATTAAACTTTCTTCTAAAATAGTTTCACCTTTTGTTGTTTTAATATCACTTAATGAAGTTAAATCAAATTCAGCCATATCAATATCGTCTACTACTTCAATATTAGTTAATGGTTCTGTCCCTTCATTTTTTACGGTTACTTTATATTGTAACGTTTCTCCTGGTTGAACTTCTTTTTTATCAACTTCTTTTTCTACCTCAAGACTTTTGGTTGGAACTTTATCAAGTGTTACATCAATTAAATCCTGTCCTAAAGTTTGATAGTACTCTATTTTAGCAGCACTCAAATCTTCAAACTTACTTTCATTTGTTTGAATTTCTGCTATTTTAGCTTCTACTACATCAGTTGTATAGTTTAATTCTCCAAATAAACTCCACAACATAATTTGTCCTGAGGCTAAATACTCTGGATTTTGAGTTTCATCATATAAATCTTTAGTCGATAAGATTACTTTTTGAACTTCTTCTTGCGTTTTAGTATCTAATGTTGAATAAAAATTATTTCCCTCTTCATTAATATTTCCTACTAACTTTGTAGCTGTTTTATTTAATTGTAAACAAAAGACTAAATCATTATCGGGAACATAAGTTATATAATAACCTTGTCCATAATATTCTTTGTCATTCAACGTTATCGCATAAGATGTATCTTTTACAAAAGTTCCTTGAAAATCAGAAACTGTCTGAGTATAACTTTGTGAGATATCTTGAGCTTTTACTAGTTCAATTGCTTCTACTTTTGTAGGGGCTTCATTAGTAAAAACATTAGTTTGAGCATAATACGTTAACATACTAATTATCAAACTTATAATTAACAATATTACTGCTAATAATATTTTTCTCAAAATTCCTACTTTTAATATTTTCATTATTTTATCCACCTTTTCATTTTTATTATTTATTTAATTAACTTGATACACAAAAAGTTAATGATTTATCTTCACGATAAATCATTTAACCCTTTTGTTATATGCAGTTTTCCCTTTAAATTTATAATTACTTGATTTAAATTTTTACACTTTTCTTACACTCCTATTTATCATTAAATAGATTATATCACATTTAAAAGAAAATGTATGTTTTTTGCTTCTTTTTTATTATTTTTATAATTAACTTATTACATTAAATAACGTATTTAACTACATTTTATTATTTAATTTTTCTTTTTATCCTATCCTTTAATATCACTTTAAAGAATTTTAATAATAAAAAACCATGTGTAATTAATAGTAATTACACATGGTTTTTACTTTTAAATAACTTTATAATCTCACATAAAGAATAATTAGTGTCTTTATCATTAAATTTTTTAATTAATTTTTCTTTTTCTTAAAACTAATAAATAACGATTATCTATTTCTTGAATTATTTCAAGTTTAAAATATAATTTAAATTTATCTTGATATGCTTCTAATGGATAAATATACTGTTGGTGCTTTTCAATCTTTACTTGATCATTAATAAACATAAATCGATGTGTTATTTCATATACATCTGATTGATAGGATAACCAGTTAAAAAAAAACTCAGAAAATTCTTGTTCTTCAATATAACCAGCAAACTCCTGAAGCTTAGAACTACTATGAATATCAAATATTAAAATTCCATTATCATTTAAAATATTAGCAATTCCAGCAAATACTTCAACCAATTCATTATCTTTAAGATAATTTAACGTATCTAAAAACATTCCACAGCAATCAAAAGTTTCTTGAAGTTTTATATTGGTTATATCAAGATATTGCGTTTTTACTTCTGGATATTTTTGCTTTAGTTTTTGTAATAATGGTAATGATATATCAGTTGCTAAAATATTTTGTTTATACTTAATTAACTCTTTAGTAACATTTCCACTTCCAGCCCCTAACTCTAAAAACGAATAATTGGGTTTTAAATATTTTTTAAATATTTCATCATACATTTGATAATCTATTCTATCTTGCATTTTATCATATACTTTAGCTAATAATTTATAATCATCAACTATATTACTTTCAATTATATCTAAAATATTATTCGCTATTTCTTCAGGAGTTGCCAAATTTTGATTATTATATTCTAAGACGTAATTATCGACTTTAATGCTATTTAAAAGTTTAGAGTCTTGTCTTGAATTTTCGTTAATATCTATAATTAAAATATTATTTTTTAAATTTTGTAATTTTATTAAATTATAATCTTCTACATATTTACTATCTAATGTTAGTTCTCCTTGAATATAGTCAATTACATTATATTCTTTATCTTTCATTAAAAATTTTTGACCACAAAAATATATCATTGTACCCCTTTTATTTAGACCATTAAAAAAGCTGATGTATTATACATCAGCTTCAACTTAATTATTTTGTATATTTGAAATCATGAAATTCTTTCATAATTCCTTCTTTAGCGAATAAGTTTTTAACAGTATCTGAAGGTTGTGCTCCTTCTTTTAACCATTTTAAAGCTTTTTCTTTATCTATTTTTACTTCTGCTGGTTGTTTAATTGGATCATAAAATCCTAACTCTTCAATTGCTTTTCCATCTCTTTTTGTTCTAGCATCCATTGCTACAATTCTATAAAATGCTTGTTTTTTAGCACCCATTCTTTTTAATCTTAATTTTACCATTATTTCTCCTAACTTTTATATAGTAATTATAACATATCTTATATATTTTAATATCTTTATTAACCTATTTAGGTTAATTTAAAATTTCCTACTCATATAAAAATTTTCTTTATCATTTTTATTAATATTAATTTCTTTAACCTTTTCATAAACATTAGCATTATCATCAACATTATAAGCTTGTAAAAAATAAGCAACTACTGCATGATAAGATATATCTCCAGCTAACTTTTCTATCGTTGAACCATAAAAATATTTACAGGCTGTATCGGGCTCTAGTGCTGTTTCATAAATCTTTTGCGTTTGTTCTACAATTAAATAGGCTAAAACTTCAGCATTAGAATCATCAACTAATACTCGAGCCTTATTTATATCTATTTCTTGGTCATTATCTTGAAGTGAAATAACTAAATTAACATCATTTTCTTTACCATAAATTGCTATTTTACCTTCGATTTCTTTGTGCATACTATTTTTAACTTTAAAAATATAATTATGTGTTGTATCATTAGGAACTGTCTCTAAACTTAATAGCTCTTCTTCTATATACTGTAAATTATAAACTTCTTTTGTATATTTATATTCTTTATGTAAAATTGAATTAATAATTGTTCTGAATTTTTCACTCATTGTATAAGAATTTTCAAATTGATCAAAGTTTAACATCGATTGAATAATGAAATTAGTATATAAACTTACACTATCTAATGATTCTTCAACATAATTAGCTAATGGATACTGTTGATGATATTCATTTGGTAGTACATCTTTAATTTCTAAGTTATTTTTAGAATTTATATATTTTTTATGAAAAAAATTTACTATCATAAAAATTAGGATAATGATAATTATCCATTTTATTAATTTTTTTAATAATTTAAACATTACTTTTTTTAATCCAAGCTATTCCAATACTATTAGGTCCAGTATGATTTCCAATAACTGGTGATAGTGGAGCAAAAATTGCTTTTTCATATTTTATATCATTTTTTTCTAAGATTTTAATCATTAACGTTAATAATTTTTTCGCACTTTTTTCATCTAAAACATGAGTTGCTCCAATCAAATAGGTTTCTGTTTGATTTTTTAAAACATCATTTTCAAATTCTTCAATCATTCTTTTGAATGCTTTTTTTTGACTACGAACTTTAGCAAATTCTAAAATTTCTCCCTCTTTTATTTGTAATAAAGGTTTTATTCCAAATAAATTTCCAATTGCTGCAACTGCTGGTTTAATTCTTCCACCAAGAGCTAAATATTCTAAGTTATCAACTGATAATAAAATTTTGCAACTTTTTGAATAATATGTTAAATATTTATTAATTCGTTCATTGGAGATTTCTCCAATAATATTTAGTTCATTAATTATTTCTTTCAAAACAATTGAAGAAACAGCTACATTTAAGGTATCAAAAACATTAATTACTATTTCAGAATTTTGTTCTTTAATAGTGTTAGCTGCATTTACACTTCCTTGATAAGTTCCTGATAACTTAGAAGTTAAATGAAATGCTAAAATATTAGTATAGCCATCCTTAATTATTTGATTATAAAGATCTAAAAATTCTTGAACTGATGGTTGTGAAGTTTTAGGAATAACTTTTTCTTTATCTATTTTTGTAAAAACTTCTGTAGTTATAGCTTCTAAATCTCCAATTTCTTTAAAAGTTGTATTTTCAAAATTAATAGTCAATGGAGCAATATATATATTGTTAGCTTTAACATATTCTTCTTCGATAATAAATGTTGAATCTATTAAAATTGCTGTTTTGTTCATAAGTTCTCCTAACTTTAATTTTATTTTAATTCATTATAACATAATTTTACAATTCCTTTAGTACTTTATCATATAACTTATTTTTAGAAATATTATATTTTTGAGCTATTTCTTTAATCGCATCTTTTTTACTAAAACCTGCTGTAATTAAGTTTTGAACTTCTTGCACATAATCCACTTCTATTTTTTCTTCTATTGGTGAAATTATTAAAACTATTTCTCCCTTTATTTTATTTTCTACTAAATACTCATTTATTTCTTGTGCTGTACCTTGTAAATATTCTTCATAAATCTTCGTTAACTCTCGTGCTAATAAAATTTTTGTTTTAGGTTTTGCAATATTAATAATACTTATTGTTTTGTTTATACGATGTGGTGATTCGTAAATTATCGTATTAAACTTTGCTTGAATAATTTCTTCAATCTCCTTATGATATTGTGTTTTATTTTTACTTAAAAAGCCTTTAAACATAAAAGGCTGTTCATTAACGGTCGCATACACTTGCGGTAAAATATATGCTACCGCTCCTGGTAAAATAACTACATTATAATTATGTTGTTTTATTAATTTAATAATTTTATACCCCGGGTCAGATATTCCCGGCATTCCAGCATCTGATACTAAACCAATCTTTTTATTATTTTCCAAATGACTTAGAATATTTTGACTTTCTTTAGAAAAAGAAAATTCATTATAAGTATGTAAAGTTACTTTTATTTCATAATAATTAAGTAATTTTTGAGTTACTCTTTTATCTTCACAATATAAAATATCTAATTCTTGTAATATTTTTAAAGTTCTTAATGTAATATCTTCTAAATTTCCAATTGGTGTTGGAATAATATAAAATGAATTAGTATTATTTTTAAAACTTTTTTGTATTTGCATAATTTTCCTAATTATTAAATTTTTGTTGAATTGTCGCTTTTAGTGGTGGATAATAAATAATTAAAGTTAAAATAGCTCCTAAACTAATTGCTATTTGTTGCGAAATAATTATTCCGATTGCACCAAATAATTTATTGAAAATAATTGTTAAAATTAAAAAAACAAATAATTGTCTAATTAACACAATTACCATTGACTTTTTAGCCTCACCAATTGATTGATATAATACTTGTAATAAAAATGAAGCAGCCATAAAGACTAACATAATTCCTAGACCAATTGTTCCAACATTTACATATTGGGCAGTTGTAGAAGTTAATGCTAAAAATATTGAAAAAACTTGAGGGAACATAATTAATAAGATTCCAACAATTCCACTAACAATTAATGATACTCTAAAATAAGCTCGATAAACTACCATAAAGCGTTGTTTATTATTAGCTCCATAAGCGTAGGCAAAAACTGGTTGAATTCCACTTGCTGCTGCTTGAATTAGCATTGTAAACATTGTAAAAAATTTAATTAATACGCCAATTGCTCCTACTAAACTAATATCATTATATGCTGCTGCTTGAATTTGTAAAATAATTGAAGTTACAATTAATAAAACCATCCCTAAAGTAGCAGGAACTCCTAAACTTAATACTTCTTTTAAATCTTTAGTATTAAATTTTTCTTTAAATCTTGCATAAAATTGAAATTCACTTTTTTTAGAAAATAAAAAGATTCCAATTACTAAAAATTGACTTCCTTGTGAAATCACTGTAGCTAATGAAGCTCCAAAGGTTCCCATATGCATTGGAATAATAAATAAGTAATTTAAAATTATATTAAATAATGTTTGCATAACAATCGTGATTAATACTAACATAGCTTTACCTTCACTACGAGAGAACATGACAAAAATTAATGTTAAAATTACTGTAAAGGACCCAACAATCATTGGCATTGCATAATCAACCGCATATTTTAAAGTATCTGGATCAGTGGCCCCTAACATTGATAATAAAGGTTGTAAAATAATTAATAAAACGATAATTAATCCAACATTAGCAATTAAACCCCACACTAATGTTCCACTAAAAACTGAACGAGCTTTTACTTTATCTCCTTGTCCTAAAACTTTAGCTCCATAAATTGAACCACCTATCCCAAATAAATTAGCAAAAGCCATAATTATTAAAGATAATGGGAAAGCAGCAGCCACCGCTGCTAATAAAATATCTACATTTTCATAAGTTACTCTTGATAAAAAGAAAGTGTCTAAAATAAAGTTTATTTGTGCTACTACACTTCCTAATAAAGCCGGAATTACTAAAATAGCAATCGTTTTTGCAACTGGTGCTTCTTCAATTAAATATTTTGCTGTTTTTTTTTCTTTCATCTTTCTCCTAATTTTAAACATTACCCTATTTGATAACTTTTTTAAGCTATTATTTTTTCATTAATAATTAATTTCATAGCATAAAAAATTAATTTTTCATCAATTAAATGCTCAAAAGTAAATAGATCTTGTAATTGATTTTTTTTCAAAAAATTCTCAAATTCTTTAATAGTTCCACCGGTTAGAATTACTTGAAAATCAACTTTATTTTTGAGTTTTTCCATTTTCACAAATTGATTAATTACTCCAATTAAACCATAAATATTACCCCAAAACATTTGATCAGCTGTATCAATAATAAATTTAGAGTTTGTTAAGGGATCAACTGGTGTTGGTAAATGACTAACTCTAGTTGTCAAAGCATAACGTAAGATGTTTAATCCTGGAAAAATATATCCACTTTGATATTCATTATTTATATAAGTATCTACCGTTATACAAGTTCCCATATCAATAACAATTAAATTGTTAGTATATTTTCTTAACGCCCCATAACCGGTAATAATTCTATCTGCCCCTTTTTTATATAATAATGGATTATTTATAGCAAATAATTTATTATAAATTTTATTATCTAAAATTCTTATTCTAGGAAATAGTTTTTTTATTTCTATTGTTATATGCGGAACTACTGAACAAATAAAAATATCTACTTCATTAAAATAATTTTTATTTAACCACTTAATTATTCTATCTGTTTTAACTGTTAAAAATTGTTCAGCTTTCAAAATTTTAGCATAAGAATTTCCTAAATCAATTAATATCATGGTATTCCTTAACAACTTTAACAATATCTTCTACTTTAGCTAAAGCTCCTTGACCGTATTCATTACAAGCTAATAATGCTACTCGTGGTTCAATTACCTTAACTCCTAAATTTTGTAATTTTTTGATGTTTTCTTGAACAATTTTATTTTCATACATCTTAGTATTCATAGCAGGAGCAATTATTACTTTGTGTGGGTCAGCTGCTATTAAAATTGTTGATAGCATATCATCTGCTAAACCATGAGTCATTTTTCCAATCAAATTAGCTGTTATTGGAGCTACTAATATTAAATCAGCTTTGGTTCCTAATTCAACATGTGATACGGTAACATCTTCTGCTTCAAAGACATTGCTACTTACCTTATTTTGTGATAAAACTTCTAAAGTTAATGGAGTAATAAACTTAGTTGCCGAATTAGTCATTACGACATTTATTTGATGTTCTTCTTTTAATCTATTAATAATATCTGCTGCTTTATAAGCCGCTATTGATCCGGCTACACCTAATGTTATTTTCATATTAATCCTTTGCTATCTTTAAAACTTTAATTACTTCCTTAACTATTTCCTCTTTAGTCATAACTTTAGTTATTGCTAAGTTAGTAATTAAAAAAGCCTGATGTTCTTTATTAGTAATTGTTTCTTTTTTATTAGCTACAACAATTTCACAATCTGCTCTTTGTTTTAAGTTTTTACCAACTTCTAATAACTCTTCATCAGTAATATTTGCTAATAATTTAAAACCTACTAAACGCACACTTTTATTAATTTTTTTTATTTGATCAATTATTTTTATTTCTTGTGTTAAGTATAGTAATTGTTCTTCTTGACTGGTTAACTTATCTTCTTTTTTAATTATTTTATTAAATATAGTTTGTAAATCAGCCTTCTTAGTTATTTTATTTTTATTTACTAAAATTTCTTCAAACAACTGATTAATATTAATTGAACCTTGATATTGAAAATCATTAATCGCCATCAAATGAATAACAACACAATCTTGGATAATTTCTGACTTTAAAACTTCCAATAATTCTTTAGGCGTTGCGATTAAAATTTTTTTAATATTTTCTGCTTGAGGACAAAGCGCTTTTGCAGTATGTATATATGTTACATTATATTTTAATTCATTAAACTTTTGAGCAAATAATGTTCCTAATTTTCCTGTTGAGCTATTTTCAATTTTTCGAACCTTATCAATTTCCATTTGCATTGGTCCACTTGTAATTATAACTTTCATAGTATTCCTTTATAAAAAAAACAAAAGTAATATAAATTACTTTTTCTTTTCTCTATGTGCAACTGCCTTATTACATTTTGAGCAATATTTATTTAATTCTATTCTATCTGGATGTTTTCTTTTATTTTTTTTTGATATGTAATTTTCATTTTTACATTCAGTACAAACTAAAGTAATTATATCTTGCATAATCCCTCCTTATATCTCATCTACCAAGTAATTATAACAAAAAAACTCAAATATTTCAATAATAATTAGTAGGTTAGATTTTTTTTTCTTTTTTTTAATGATTTTTAAAACTTATCTAGTCATTTTTTGTTTTCTTTTTTTCTTCTTTTTTTTCTTAACTTCACCCTTTATTTCTTGACTAAATTGTTTATCTTTAAACTTATTAGTTGTTTCAAATTGTTTTTTCTTAGACTTAAAATTTCCTGAGCGCTCACTATTTCTTTGAGATTTATAGTTTTCTTTATGTTGTTTATCTTTTTTAAAGCTTTTATCATCTTTAAAACTTCGTCTATTATCGGAATTAGCTTTTCTTTTATTTTTACCATTATTTTTGCTATTATAATTATCTTTATTTCTTTCTCTGTTGTTTGTTCTTTTTTTATTATTTGTTTCTTCAGTCTGTTTTAATAGTTTTAAATTTTCTTCTTTTGATAATTGCGGATATAGTTGTTTTAATAAGTTGGCAATTATTTGCTCTGCTTCTTTGACTTCACATAATTTTTGAGCAACTTCATAAAATGATTTTTCTTTTACATCATTAGTCTTTAAAATTTGTTTAACATATTTTTCTTTTAAAATTTCAATAACTTCTTCAACTTTTGGTGGATGTTGTTCTTTGATTTTAACTTTTAGTTGGCGTTCATAATGTCTAAATTCTTTATCATAAGCTCTTGGCGTTACTAAAGTAATAGCACGTCCTTTGTTATCCATTCCTCTTGCTGTTCTTCCAATACGGTGAATATAATACTCAATATCTTGAGGTAATTCATAATTTATTACTAAATTAATATTATCAATATCAATTCCTCGAGCAACAACATCAGTTGCTACTAAATACTGAATTGTACTATCTCTAAATTTTTGAATTGTTTTAGTTCTTGCGGCTTGTGGTAAATCCCCATGGATTTTTCCAACCATTAAACTATAACTTAACAAAAAGTCACTTACTTCATCGGCACTTCTTTTAGTTTGCGTAAAAATAATTATTTTATCTTTATTGTTTAAGTCAATAATATTTTTTAAAATTAAATTTTTTTGTTTGGCTTTAGCTTTAATATAGTATTGATCAACACGATCAGCAACAATTGATTTAGATTTTACTTTAATAACTTCTGGATCTTGTAAGTATTTATTAGCAATTTTTTTAATACGTTCAGGCATTGTTGCTGAAAATAATAAAGTTTGTCGTTCACTAGGCATCATTGAAGAAATATACTCAACATCTTCAATAAATCCCATATTTAACATTTCATCAACTTCATCTAATGCAAAAAATTTTAAATTTTTTATTTTTAATTTATTACGATTAATTAAATCAATACATCTTCCAGGTGTTGCCACAACAATTTGTGGATTATTTTTTAACTCTCTTAATTGTTTATCAATTGGATCGCCTCCAAAAACTGAAATAGCTTTAATTACTCCTTCGGTTGTTAAAGAATTAATCTCCTTTGCTACTTGTAAGGCTAATTCTCTTGTTGGTACTAAAATTAAAGCTTGAACTTTTTTATTTTCAATTTCTATTTGGTTTATAATTGGAATTGCAAAAGCGGCTGTTTTCCCTGTTCCCGTTTGGGCTTGTCCTAAAATATCTTGACCAGCTAACGCTTTAGGAATTGCTTCTTTTTGAATATCGGTCATTTGTTCAAAGCCTTTTTGCGCAATTGCTTCCTTAATCGTTTCTTTTATATCTAATTCGTTAAATTTCATTTTGTCCTTTACATTAAAAAGATTTATATAAAGCAAATAACTTCATATAAACCTTCTTTATATCATTATTTTATTTGAATAAAAATTCAGTTACTTATAATTATACATTTTTTCTTTTACTTTTGCAAGGATAATATATATTTATTTGTTTTTTTCCCAACTAAATGACTAATATCATTATCATATTTTAATAGTTCTTTAACAACAGAAGAAGAAATATGTTGATATTTCGGTTTAGTATTTAAATAAATATACTCTAACTTATTACTTAGTATTTTGTTATTAACTTCCATAATCTTTTCATATTCATAATCTTGCATGTTTCTTAATCCACGAGCAATAACGGTAATATTATATTGTTGACAAACGTTAATCAATAATTCATTAGCAGTAATTACTTGGCAATTTTTTAAAGCTTTAATTTCCAATTCCAATATTTGAACTCGATTTTTTATTGGAAAATAATAAATTTTAGCATTATTATTTAGTACTCCAATATAGACTTCATAATTTAAGGCAACTAAACGTTGAATAATATCTATATGAGCTTTAGTTGGGGGATCAAAACTCCCAGGAAATAGTATTTTTTGCATATTACTCCATTATTATAAAAGAAATTTTTCCATATTTTTTAATTCTTATATTCTTATATTTAGAAAATATTTCTTCATTTTCTTTTTTACTTTGACGTTCAATTATTAAGGTTCCATCTACTTTAAGTATTTCTTGTACTAAAATAATATCAATTATTTGAATTATTTTATTATCTTCTACATTAAATGGGGCATCTAAAAAAATAATGTTTGCTTGAACTTGGCAATTTTTTAGAAAAGTTAGGACATCATTCTTAATTATATTCAATTTTAATTTACTTTTTTGACTATTTTTTTGGATTAATTCAATACTCTCAAGGGCTTTATCAATTGCATATACTTCTTTTGCCCCACGACTTTTAGCTTCTAAAGCAATTGCTCCAGTTCCAGAAAATAAATCAATAAAGACACTATTTTGAACTTTTAAACCAATTAAATTAAATAAAGCTTCTTTAGCACGATCAGTTGTTGGACGAATATTTTTAGTTTTAGGTTCATATAAAAGTGTTCTTTTTTGGGTACCTGAAATTATTCTCATTTGATTAATCCTATAACAATTAAGCTTAATAAGACAAGGATTGCTAGTAATAAAAATATTTTAAGATGTTTAATTTTTTTAGTATTCACTTTATCTTTTTCTTCTAACTTTTGAATTCTGTTTACACAAGTATCAAGATTTTCTAAAATTGATTCAAGATACATATATTGTTCTAATTTTTCAAAATCTTTATTTTGCATTTTCTCTCCCCATTCCATATAAGTTTAATAATTCTTCTTGTTTAGTAAACATTACTTTTTCTTCGGTAATAGTTTGATGGTCATAACCTAAAAGATGTAAAAATCCATGTGTTATTAAAAAATAAATTTCCCGTTGTAATGAATGCTGATATTCTTTTGCCTGGGTTTGTGCCTTAGGGTATGATATTATAATATCGCCTAAATAATCTTCCATATTTTCTACAAATGTTAAAACATCTGTTGCATAATCTTTTGCTCGGAATTGTTTATTTAATGTCGTAATATAGTCATTATCCACAAAGACTATTGTTAAGTTTTTTTTAATTTTTAATTCTGTTTTTAAATATTCAATATATTTACTTAATTCTAATTCATTTATTTCATAATTAAATTCATTAACTATCATAATACCTATCCTTTATTTTAAAATTGTTGACGATGCTCAATTGATTTTAATAGTGTTAGTTCATCTAAATATTCTAAACTTCCGCCAATTGGTACACCCTGAGCTAATTTAGTAAATTTAATTTGGTAATTTTCTAAAATCTTTTTAAGATAAGCAGCTGTCATTTCTCCTTCACTATTCGTTGGTAAAACTAAAATTAATTCTTCTACCTGTCTTTTTTCTATTAAATCTAATAATTCTTTAACTTTTAAATCTTCAACTCGTTTTCCATTTAGTGGATCAATAACCCCATCTAAAACAAAATATTTATATTTTCCTGGTAAAATACTTTCAATTTTATTAATATCTTTTGGATAAGCAATAATTAATAAAACTTTAGTATCTCGGTCTTTATCTTGACAATATTCACATATGTTATCTAATGTATAACAATTACAAATTTGACAACGTTTAATCTGCTCTAATCCTTGAATCGTATCTAATAATAACTTTCGTTTTTCTTGGTTCATTTCTAAAATTTCATAAGCATATCTTGTGGCTGTTTTTTCTCCTACACCTTGTAACATTGTAAGACTTTCTACTAATTTTTCTATTTCTTTCATATTTCCCTTCTATGGTAAATAATTTAGCGCATTTACGGCAGTTCCCGAAAAGGCTCCTGATGAACAACCTAATCTTATTTCAAAGTGTAAATGAGGTCCAGTTACATTTCCTGTTGCCCCTTCATATCCAATAACTTGCCCTTGAGATACATATTGTCCGGCTGAAACATTTGGTTGTTGTTTCATATGTGAGTAAACTGTATATACTCCTCCACCATGATTTATGGTAACTTCATATCCTCCACCATATGAACTCCAACCGGCGGTTGCTACTGTTCCACTTTTTGAGGCATAAATGCTTGCCCCATATCCTCCTTGAATATCTGTTCCGGTATGTCCAGCATAACAACCAAAACCACAAGTTACGTTTCTACTAGATATTGGCCAGATAAATCCGCTAGCATTAGAATCACTTGAAGCGGTTGTATCTCCTGCGCTATAAGCATCTCCTGTATCTTCTTCTTCATACGTTCCTACTAAAATTATTTTATTAATTATTTTTTCTAACTCTTTTGAATTTAATTTTGTTTTTGAAACAACTTCTCCATTTAAGTATTTAGCTTTATAAGTTACTAAACTTTTACCATTTTGTCCTTGTTGTTTTACTTCTGTATCTCCAACATCTAAATCATCTGTTTCTTCTTTTATAGTATCAAAGTTTGAAGTTTCTTCAACAGAATATTCATAATAAACAGCAATATCTAATAACGGACTAATATTATTAGTTACTATTTTATCTCCTTTTTGTAATAAAGGAGTATCTTTATATTTGGAATTATTTAAATAAAATTCTAAGTCATTTAAATTTAATTCAGCTTTTACTTGATCAAAAGTTTCATTTTCTTGTACTGTATAATAATTTTTCTTTTTATAATCATTATCTTTATGGAATAAAGCAAACATTAAATCTTCCATATTATCGATAGTTTCACTCTTAACAACTAAACCTTTTTCGTAAGAAATTTCATTTTCCAGATTAATAGCGGTTATTTTTTTATCATCTTTAACATAATCAGTTAATTCACCTGTTAATTCATAATTTTTTTCTACTTCTGGATCTGTTATCAAAATATTCATTAATCGATTTTTAGTTTGCTCAATAATATCTGTATCTTTTACATAAAGCTCTTGATCATCAACTTTTAAAATGATTCCTTCTTCCATTTCTTCTTGATTATCCTCAATATATTGCGTTGGATTTTCCTTAACTTCATAATCTAATAAAGTCTTAGTTTGAATAATACTCATATTAGAATTAGTAGTTTTGGCTATTTCTTTTTTAGTTTGTACTTGTTCTTCAATATCGGTAATTGGCAATACAAAGTCTTTGTTTTCTTCTAAATATGTTACAGGATTTTTAGCAGCTACATATTTTTGACTGTTAATTACGTAAACTACTAAAGTTAAAATTATAACGATAGCAATATTTGTTGAAATTATTATTTTTCGCTTTTGTTTTTTATTTGATTTATTCATTATCATCCCTTATTACTTGTGTAAATTTGTTTATTTCTTTAACAAATTTATATTCTAATGTTCCAGTTGATCCATTTCGATGTTTAGTTATAATTAATTCAGTTTTTCCATCATAAACTTCTTCTTCCATGCCTTCTTCTAAATTATTAGCATAATATTCTGGACGATATAACATCATAATAATATCAGCATCTTGTTCTATTGCTCCACTTTCACGAATATCAGACATCATCGGCTTTTTATTTTGTCTTTGTTCTACACCACGAGATAATTGTGATAAAGATAAAATTGGTATTTCTAATTCTTTTGCTAATCCTTTTAATTCACGAGAAATTTCTGAAACTTCTTGTTGGCGACTATCACTTCTTGAAGCAGTAGTTATCAATTGTAAATAATCAATTACAATGAAGTCTAAACCTTGTTCTACTTTTAATTTTCGAGCTTTAGATTTTAATTCTCCTATTTTAATTCCCGCTGTATCATCAATAAAAATATTATATTGTGATAAATTATCAACAGCAAAACTTATCATTTGTTGTTCTTCAATAGTTAAAGTTCCTTGTTTAATATTTCCAATAGGAACGGTTGACTCAGCTGCTAAAATTCTATATAGTAATTGTTCTGCTGACATTTCTAAAGAAAAAATAGCAACTGATGCTTGATTATTAGCTGAAGCTTTAGCGACATTTTTAGCTAAATTAAGTGCAAAAGCAGTTTTACCAACAGAAGGTCGAGCGGCTAAAATTAATAAATCTGATTTTTGTAATCCACTTAACATATTATCTAAAATTGAATATCCTGTTGATAAACCAATTAAGCCTTTTTTTTCTTGCGAAGCTAGTTCTAAAATTTTATCGTGGGTTTGCGTTAATAAACCTTGCCAATCAACAAAATCTTCACTTCTTGCTAATTTTGATAAATCAAAAATTTCTTTTTCAGCATACTCTAATAATTCTTGCGAATCTGAAGCTTGATAAGCTTCATGCAAGATATTTGAAGCTTTTTGAATTATTTCTCGCATAATATATTTTTCATAAATAACATTAGCATAAATATTAGACATTTCTGAACTATCTACAGCATCAACTATATTAATTATATAATTAATTCCACCAATATCTAAGATTTTATTTTTGGCTTCTAAATGAGCCTTTAATAAAATTAAGTCTACTTCTTGTTTTTGATTATATAAATCAATTATTTCTTCATAAATTATTTTATTTATTTGATTATAAAAATAAAATGGCATAATCGTTGAAGAAACATCTTTAATTTTTTCGCTATCAATAACTAAGGCTCCAATTAATCCTTGTTCGGCTTCTAATGAATGAGGAATTTTTTTAACTTCCATTAATTATTCTCCTTTAACATTAATTTTAATTTTAGCAGTTACTTCTTTATCTAAAATAATTTCAACTTCTTCTTCACCTAAATGATTTACTCCATCTGTTTTAACTTTTTTACGCTCCACTTCAAAACCAGATTCTTTTAATTTAGTTACAATTTGTTTGGAAGAAATCTTACCAAAAACATTACCATTTTTTCCTTGATGCATCGTAAATTCAAAAACTTTAGCTTCCAACTTAGCTTTTAGTTGTTGTGCTTTTTTTATTTCTTCTTCTCTTAGCGTTTGTTTATTTGCTAATTTTTGGTTTAACTTATTTAAATTAGACTTTGTAGCTTCCACGGCTTTTTTGTTTTTTAATAAAAAATTTGTTCCATAACCTAAGGATACATCGACTATTTCATCTTTTTTACCTACTTTTTTTACATCTTCTAATAAAATAACTTTCATAATTTCTCCTTATTTTTATTCATCCAATAAATTTTCAATTTTTTCTTTTAAGGCTTCTTTTTGTTCATAATTAAGTATCCCTGCTGCTTGTAAAAAGTGTCCACCACCACCATATTCTTCAATTAAACTTTTAGCAGAAATTTTATTAGTTGTTCTTATTTTTACTTGATACTTATGTAAAAATTCTTCTTCTGTACTGTGAACTGAAATTACTATTGAACCTTCGATATCTTTCATTTGCGTTAATTCATCAGCTACAATTGATAATAAAATATCATCAATTTTTTCTTCAATTTCAACTAAGGCAAATTTCCCTAAAAAGCTTATTTCATTTAATAATTTTTGTTTTTTTAAAAATTGTTCTTTGGGCAAGTACATTGATTTTAATGAAGCTACTAAATCTCCACCTTGTTCAGTTAGGTGCATTAAAGCATCTAATGTTTGATACGATGTACGATACTTAAATTTATTAGTATCAGTTAAAATTCCTAAAATTCCTAAATTATTTAAATAAGCACCTTTTTGTAATCTATTAGACACAATCAAAATACTCATAATTAATTCTGTTGTTGAGGACGCATTAGGTTCAATCCAAGAAAAAATGTTTCCTCTAAAATAATTAGCTGGCGTTTGATGATGATCAATAATTATTACTTCATTTAATTCTTCTAATATTTCTGGATGCGATACGATATCTTTAGATTGAGTATCTAAAACCATTAAAATATTTTTTTTAGTATTATCAATTACATAACTTGTAATAATATCTCCAGCAAAATCTTTATCATCTAAATCATATAAAAGCAAAGATTTTTCATTATCTAAAATTATTTTAACTTCAATATTTTCTTTTTTTAAGTATGTATAAATTAATAAAATTGAAGCAATCGCATCATAATCAGGATTTTTATGTGTCATTAAATAAATAATATCCTTATCATGTAATGTTCTAATTAAAGTATTATTTATTATTCGAGCTCGTAACCTATGTGAACCTTTGGTTGTAACAAAACCACCACCATAATAATACTTTTCATCATCATCAAAAATAACAATTTGAGCTCCACCACGGGAAATTGCTAATTCTAATGCTTCTTGAGCTTTTTTACCAGCTTTGGAAATATCTTGATAATTATAAGCAATTCCCATAGTTGTTGTAATAACAATATTTTGATCATGATATTCTTTTATTATTTCTCCAATATCTAAAAAACGATCTTTAATACATTTTTGTAAATAACTATAAGGATAATTTAAATAAAAAGTTTTGTCATCTATTTGTTTATAAAAAACTTTGTTTTCAATAAACATTTTAAAAATCTGTTGTTCAAATTGTGATTTAAATTTAGAAAATTCTAAAGTATCCATTGATTGTTGAATTGATTGCATATTATCTATTTGAAAAAAGCCTATAATTGTTTGATTTTGCTGTAGCTTTTGTTGTTTTCGATAATCAGTCGTAATTTCTAATAAAAAATATATTTCACCTTTTGCTAAAACTTTATAAATTTTATTATTGTATTTTAAAATTTCTTCTTCATTATCACTATTTTCGATTAAAAATGTAGCATTACGCTTTTGTTTTATTGTTGGAAAATGTTCATAACCATTGTCATTAGCCCAAACTATTTTATTTTTCCTTATAATAAATATTATAACATTTTCCGTATTAAATATATCTTCTTTAGCAACTTTTATTTGTTCTTTTATATAGTCTTGCTCTTTTCTTTTTAAATAAAATTCTCGAATTGTAAAGTATACATATAGATAGATAAAAATATTTATTAAAACGAAGATATATAGGTTATTAGTTTTAATAAATAAAAAACTTAAAATTATTAAAAAAGTCAAAGAGAATATTAGTATTTTTTTATTTACCATATTTTTAATAAAATAATCACATAGGATTATCCTATGTGTTTATTTTTGTGTTATTTTCATAAAAGGCATTAGTGCCATATGACGTGATCTTTTAATAGCTATTGCTAATTCTCTTTGATATACAGCTTTTGTTCCAGTTGCTTTAGATGATTTAATTTTACCTTTATCATTTGTATATTTTTTTAATAAGTCTACATCTTTATAATCTATATATTCAATATTGTTTTTTGTAAAATAACATTCTTTTTTACTTCTAAAAAATTTCTTTTTTTTCTCAAATTTTCTTGCCATTTTTTCCTCCCGTTATTAAAATGGTAAATCATCATCATCAATTGACACATCATTAGCCTCAAAAGTTGGAGTTGTATCACTAGCAGAATTTTCATAATTAGCTGGTGCTTGATACTCAGCATTATTTGAAGCTGCTGTTCTTCTTGATTCTAAAAAGGAAACATTATTTGCTACTACTTCAGTAACGTAAACTCTTCTTCCAGTATTATCTTCGTAACTTCTTGATTGTAATCTTCCTTGAACAGATAATAATTGACCTTTACCTACATATTGTTCCATTAGATTAGCTGTTTGATTAAAAGCAACACAGTTAATGAAATCAGCATCATATTCTCCAGCTTGATTTTTAAAAGTTCGATTAATAGCTAAAGAAAAATTACAAACAGAACTACCACTAGTAGAGTGTCTTAATTCTGGATCTTTAGTTATTCGTCCTACTAATACAACATTATTTACCATTTCACTCCTTTATTTACTTATTTTGCTTCTCTTAACATATCTAAAGTTGATCCTTCAACTTTATCAATATTTATTACCATAAATCTTAATACATCTTCAGATATTCTACAAATTCTTTCAAACTCTTTATTAGTTTCACTAACTGCTTCAACATTTAAAAAATAGTAATATCCAGTTTTATTTTTTTCAATTTCATATGCTAATTCGTTTGTTCCCATATCAAATTCATCTAAAATATTTGAACCAGCACTTATATATATTTCTTTTAATTTTTCTACTGTAGCTTGTACTACTGATTCATCTACATTTGGTTTAATGATAAACCCTACCTCGTATTTTCTCATCTTTCCTCCTTTTGGTCATTATTGGCTCATTTTTGAGCAAGGAGTAATATTAATTACTCGTTGAAAGTATACCATTTTTAATTGAAAAAATCAAATTTTCTACTATAATTTTTAACTTTATTTGGGGGATTATTTATTTCATTTTCGTTATTTTGTAAGATTTTTTCAATATATTTAAAATTATCAATATTTTTAAGCATTGCTTTATAAATTGCTTCTTTTATTTGTTTTATTGAATAATGGTTTATCCATTGTTGTAACAATTCCAATTCATAATTTTTAATCTCTCGATTAAGTAAAATTCTCAATTCATCTACATTTTGGACGTTTAAACCCTCTTGTTGCTTAGCATCTACTTTTTTTTCAAGATTAAGAGTTATTAAATTATTATTAAAATCAATATTAATATATGTTTTTTGATATAGTGAATCAATTAATAATTTAACATTATCGATTTCTAAGGTCAATAATTTGGTTATATCTATTGTATTTGCTTCAGCAATTATATAA
>JBKDZV010000024.1:0-2067 GCA_047971455.1 Mycoplasmatales bacterium
CTATAATAATCATTCAAACATATCTCTTGTTCGGTTCCTTCTAAATATATTTTTTCATTTCTGGCTAAATAATTATCTTTCCTATCTCCATTAGTTAATTTATAGGCTGGGCATTCTCCGCTCGCTTTTAATAACTCTTTATACTCATTATTAGTCATATCTTGGTTATCCTCATATACTTGTGCTAAGCAAGTTTGCATTACTTCTTGTTTATCTAATATCTCTTGCCCTACCCCTACTTCTTTATATGGTGTATTTACTTGACTTACTCCATTATAAACACTATTTTGAATACTTGTATATTCTTTTCCTTTGTTTCCTATTCTTTGTTGTCCTACTAATAATCCTGTATATGCTCCATACTCTTTATCTCCTACTTTATTATAAAGTGTTCCACTACTTGTTACATAACTTATTATTCCGCTATTTTCTCCAACAACACTTCCCAATTTATTATCTCCTAAAACTTTTACTTCTTTACCTACTTCTACTCCTTTTACTTCATTTTGGTTCATCCCAATTATTCCTCCTACTTCAGAAGTTCCCTTAACTTCACTCTTATTAATACTTACTCTACTTACTTCTCCAAGATTTCTACCAATTATTCCAACTTGATCTACTCCACTTATTTGACTATTTTCTACTTTTACTCCAATAACTTTCCCAACATTTAGTCCAATAATACTATCTCCTTTATAATTATCAAACTTAATATTTTGTATTATTCCATGTACTCCTAAACTGCTTATTAAATTACCATTAACTTCAAGGTTATTTACACTATATCCATTACCATCTATTGTTCCATAATATTTAGTATTCATACTTGCAACACTTTGTCCTGTACAATCAATATCTTGGGTTAATTCGTATTTCTTACCATTTTGTATTTCATTTAACATACTGCAACTATCAATTTTAATTACTTCTCCTTTTGGTATATAAATAGAATTAAATAATGGCATAATAAATAGTATTATTACTACTACTACTCCATAACTTAAATTAATCTTCTTATTATATACTCGTACTTTATTATTATCCATTGCTATATATGTATAACTTATAATTAAGCCAATGCTCATTATTACTAACCTTACAATATTAACAGAAATTATATCTAAATTATAATTAAGTAAAAAGTTATACATTATAGGGTATCCTAATGCTCCTAATAACCAGACAGCTAATTCTATTCCTGTTATAGCTAAGATTTCATCAATGCTATACTTTTTCTCTTTATTTAAGATTTTTAAAATTAGCTTAGGATAAATATATACTAATAGTATTAATAAGATTATTGGTCCAATCAATGGTATCTCAACTATTATTACTTTACTTACTTCAATTAACCAAATCATTCCAAATATTTTCCCAATTTTAGCATACATATCTATTTTATTACCTACTAATAAAACAATTGTTGTACTAATTCCACCATACAATAACAACATAATAAGAGGAGCATATAATGCTTCTCCTATTATCATTATTATTATATTTACAACTATCATACTCCAAAACATTTTATTAAAGATTATGCTATTTAATTTATTCATTATTTTCCCTTATTACCACTTAATGCTTGAGCTTTGGTATAGTTTAAATATTGTCCTCCTCCAATAATTAATAAGGCCATTAAACCTATACTATATAATACAAACTTATATTTGTTTTGCTTCAATTTTACTTTTTTCATTATTCTCCTTTAGTTTTATCACTCTCTTAGGATATAATTCTCTTCTGTAAAATGAACTTTCTTTAAGTTTAGCATATTTCAAATATTTTGTAAAGATGGCAATTTTAGCATTTAATAATTTTTTTACTAATTATCAAACTTTTTTTACTTCTTTTTTATATTTTTCATCTTAAACATTTAATATTTAAACTCTTAAAAATCAAGGTTATTTACTAGTTTTTTTTACTTTTTAATTTTTAAATTTTGAGGAATTATTTTTTAAAATTTTTATTTTTATTTTTTTTTGAAAAATAGCTAATTTTTTTTGTACTATCACTTTTGCGGTTGCTCAATTTTATAATTTGTTTAAATAACCTAATATTTATACC
>JBKDZV010000025.1:0-13285 GCA_047971455.1 Mycoplasmatales bacterium
TAGATTTTTATTGGGAAGAAATAGATGAAGTAATAGAGTTATTATAAGAAAAGGATTTAGATGAAGATAATTTTACTGATATAGTTATAGGATATTTAACAGAAAAAAAAATAAATTTAGAAGAAGTTGTGGTATCAGAAGGAACAGGACAGATGTATTTTACCGGAAAAGATAAAAAAGTAATAGAGAAGATCAAAATTAATCTAGAAAAATTAGTAAATAGTAAAACTATTTTAAATAAGAAAGTTAAAGAATATGATGTGTAATCAGTGAAGTAAAGGAAGAATGAAGATTTTTTTCAGAGTATATTGTTGGTATAAATAAATATATTTAAAGTGCTGAAAAGGGTTTTGAAGAAGAAAGTGATAATAAAATAAAAATATAAAATAATTAGAGTAATTAATTAATAAAAATTTAAAATGAATTATAAAAATATAAAAAAGGAAAACTACATAAATAGTCTTACTTTTTATAATAACTGTGTTTGAAATTAGTTTATTTTTTTATTTGTATAATATTACTAATTTATTAAAAGTTGTCAAATTTTCTAACTAAAAAATTTAAAACTTTTTATAATTTAATATGAACAAAATTATAATAAGAAATATTAAAAAATGTTATAATATATATAAATTATTATAAGGAGGTAATCATGTTAAGTAAAGAATTAAAAGAAAAATTAATAAATGGTACTTTTCAAGAAAGAAAAGAAAATTCTGATAACGAAATGATTAGAGCTTTAGATTTAGGTGGATATGTGGACTATAATGGAAAAGAAATATTTTTAACAAATGATCAAGTGAGAGAAATAGAAAAGAAAACAGGAAAAAAGTTTGTTGCTGGTGAGTTATGCTAAATAAAAAAGGTATTAGAGTAAAGTATTATACAATAAAGGAAAATAATAAACCACTTCCTATTGGTAAGATTTTTATGATTATTGATAGAAAAGCTAATGATGAAGTAAGAAAAGGTAAGCAACTTTTTTTTGGTTGTCAATTGACTTCTTCAGATAAACAAAAATATTTTAAAAAAAATATAAAAATAATTGAAGAAACTTCTCAAAAAGAATATTATATTAAAGGAAATCAAATATACTCTTTAAATATAGATTTAGATAAACTTTTAATAGACCCTCATATAGATGTAGATACTAATATTACATTCTCAGATAGTGTTATAAAAGCAGTTGAAAAACAAATAGAGCAATCTTATAAAGATAATGACATAAAGCATTATGATAGTGTAGAAGATATTGTAGAACTAATGAAAAAAGTACCCAATCAGAAATATATATTAGGATAAGAGCAGGAAGATGAATAATCTTCTTGTTTATTTTTTTATTATTTTTTAGTATAATTATTATGAAAAGTCAAATATCATATATATTAGAGTATCAACAAAAATTTTATAAGGAGAAAAAGTATAAAGCAATAAATTTGATAGTTGAAGATAACAAGATATTTGAAACTAAGAGTAAAAGAAAGACAAAGAAAACGGAAGAAACATAGCTATCTATTTGAAAAATATCTATTAAATGATTTTTTTTTGATAAGTTCAGAATAAAAAATCAGCTAATATTTATAAAGTATCTTCTAAAAATCTTACAATATAATAAGGATCTTTAAATATATTTTCTATCACTAATAATTATAAAATTGATTTTCTATTAAAATTAAAAACATCTACTTTTTCTTTCTCAAACAATTCTTCTAATTTATCTAAATTATGTTCTTGAAGAAACTTTAACTCATTATCTGAAATTGGAACTAACTGTAACCAGTTTATAGATTTATTCTCATAAGTGATTTTATTAAAATCATTCCATAAAAATGGATAAGTTAATAATATATGTTTCATATCAGAATCTAAATAATATTTCTGAATTACATTACTATATATATTTCCTGGTTGACAAGAATTTTTGTTTTTTATGGCAATAAAAGAAGAATCTATTAAAACATCTAATGAATTATCATATTTTATATCTGATACCATTATAAATTCTACACCTACTTTATACTCATTAGCTTTCTTAAAATCCAAATCAATATCGGATAAATTAACAGTACTCATAGTAATAGAGTTTGTAGCATTATCTGTTATTGTTATTACATCTATTTGGCAAGATTTATCTTCATTATAAAATCTTTCAACTTTACTTTTCCCAGCAATCAACTTATCTAAAGTCTTTGCTATAATTTTATTCTTTAAATTTACACTCATATTCTTCCTTTCTTTATGGACCTAAATATTCATCTGTTAAATCTTCTAATAAATTTATTTTCTGGCTAATATCAGCTATTAATTCATACTCTTCTATTAATTTTTTATCTATATAACCACCTATTATTTTTTTAAATTATAACAATTTTTAAGTAATCTAAAGATGTTTTGTTAGTAAAACTTTTTTAAGGAGATAGAAAATGGTTATTATTCCCATAAAAGCTTAAGGATAATTTAAATCTTAACACTAAATTTTTTTATATAGTAAAAAAGTGTAAAATTTTCTAACTAAAAACATTTAAAACTTCTTATAATTTAATATGAACAAAATAATAAGGAGAAAAATGAAAAAAATAAATATAGGATATGCAAGAGTTAGCACAACTGAACAAGCAGAGGAAGGATATTCAATACCCGATCAAAAAAAAGCAATAGAATGTTATGCTTTGAGTGTTTTGAATCAGAAAAAATTAGAAGTATTAAGTGATGATGGTTATTCTGCCAAAGACACTAACAGACCCGCATATGAAAAATTAGTAAAAATGATAAAAGAGGAAAAAATAGAAAGCGTTGTTTTTTATAAAATAGATAGAATAAGTAGAAATCTTTTAGATTTTAATAAACTAATAAATCTATGCGAAGAAAAAAATGTTAATTTAATTTCTATTCAAGATAATATAAATTTGGAAACAGCAATGGGAAAATGTATTGCGAATATAATAATTTCTTTTGCTCAAATGGAAAGGGAGCAAATATCAGAAAGAACAAGTTTTGGTATTCAAGAGGCTTTGGAAAGGGGAAAGTATGCCATCGGTGGAACATTACCTTTGGGGATAGAAAAAGCTAAAGATGGAGGAATACAATATAATGAAGATAAAGAAAAAGTAGAAAAAATATTTGAATTGGATAAAAAGGGTTATTCGTATTCAAGTATTAGTGAAAAAATAAATGCTCAATATAAATTAAATATTACAGGGGATGGCATTGAAAAAATTGTAAAAAATACTATATATAGAGGATATCGAACTTTTAAAGATAAAAAATATTACTTTTTAAAACCCATAAAAAAGGAAATTGAAGATGAAAAAATAAAAAAACAAAAAAATAGGATGGAAGTAGATATTAGAAAAAGAAACTTAAAAAACCACGACTATATTTTTGAAGGCTTTTTAAGAGAAGATTTTACTTTTACAACAGCTAAGAAAACATTAGCTAATGGAGAAGTTAGATTTTATAAATATTACATTCATAAAACAAATAAAAGAGTAAAGATAAACGAAAAAACAATAAAGGATAAAATAGAAAAAGAAATAACAAAAAAAGAAATAAAAGAGAAGAAGAGTTTGAACAAATATTTTGATAAATTAATAATATTGTATGTAAAAGGATTAATAACAGCAAAAGAATTAGCAAATTATAAGAAAAAGATAAAAATAAAATTTAAAGAAATAAAATTATTAGAAAAAATTTCTAGTTTAAAAATAACTGATGAGGGAGAAATAATATTTAGATTAATTGATTAATAAAAAAATAAATGAAATATAACAATAAAAGCAAAGTTAGAACAAGACTTTGTATTTTCGTATGTAAAAAATAGAAAATAATTGTATAAAAGTAAAAAAAATGATACAATCAATTTATATTAAGAAATATTTTCGTTCAAACAGTGAATGCAATGATAGTTCGAGATAAGTGTCGCCTAATGGCACCATTAGATAGAAATTTATAAATATTTGAATTAAGACAAGTAGTTTTAATTCAGATATTTTTTTATATAAAAGGTGTCTCTTCTTCAACAACTGTCTTAAATATGTAATTATATTTATTCTAATAATATATTTTGTTATTAATGTGTTAAGTATAGTTAGAAAACAAAAAAAAAATAGCAGTTAAAAAAATATATTCTTATAGTAATTATAAAATATATTTACATGCATTAAAATTCTTTAGCTTAAATTATTTAGTAATAACAATGGATTTGTTTAATTTTATAGTTAAAAGTTCATTATAAATAATACTATTATTATTATTAGCATCAATATTTCAATTGAGAGATATGACAAAATTATTCTTTACCTATAAACTATGGAATGGAACTGAAAATTATTCCTATACGAAGCTGCATGAAACTGTTGTAGTCGATGAAGATCCTGAAACATTTTCAAGTAATTTATCAAAATTATACGAAGAAATGGAAAATGAATTAGGGGCTATGTTAATTGATGCTTACCAGTTAAATATTTAAAAAGAGATCCTTTTTGTAAAGAAAATTACTTTAATTAAGAATGTAGCGGTATAATAGTAAATTTTAATTATCTAAAACAAAATAATAAATTATCAAGTGTAAAAAAGAACTCAGCGAATACAATATATGTTACTAAAAAATATAAATAAAATAAAGAGGAAATTATAAAAGAATATCAGTGGTACTTTTATATGAATAATAATAATATTAGAGATGAGGATGATGAGAATTATAATGAAGAAGATATGGAGAAAACTGAAGTAAATATTGTTTGGATTGATAATTTTGAAATTTTTACAGGAGATCCTACAATAGATGAAAAGGGAATAGTAAATGATGGAATAGTAGTAGTCAATGATAACTTAAGGGAAGAAGCAGTAGAAACTAGTATGTCTCAAGGAGAAGTATATTTTCAAGTAGAAGATTCTTCTAATCCTTATAAAACTTTGAAACCATATATAGAAAAATATAATTTAACTTTTGAAATTTAATAATGTCTTTTTGAGATAATGATTTGATTGATACTATACATTTAAAATGATATTTCTTATTTTTATAAATTATAGTTTTATTATTCATAATAATACTCCTATAATTTTTATTTTAGATATGACTTGCTTAATTTATAAAAGAATGCTAAAATATGCTTATAAATATTTATGTAAAGTATGATTAACTTATTTGTCTAGATATTATTATAAATGTAGAGTAACTAGCAACTTATGGATAAGTAATTTTTTAAAAAAGCTATTTGCTCGTACCATTAAAAGAGGTCAAATTCATAGTATCTATTATACCATAAATAATAGATTTTATAGGTTTGATTTCTTTTTAGTTTTTTAAAGTTAGAAAATTAATAAGTTGAAATATGAGATAATAGCGGAAGTTTGATAAGTTTTTATATAATATATTAGGAGTAAATAATGAAAAAATATAAAATGATAGATTTATGTGCTGGAATAGGCGGTATAAGAAAGGGGTTTGAGAAAACAAGCAAAGTTGATTGTGTGTCATCTGCTGAAATAGATAAATATGCTTGTTTAACTTATGAACATTTATATAATGAAAATCCTAAAAATGATGTAACATCAAATGAGTATAAAGAAATTTTAAATAATATAAATTATAACATCTTATGTGCAGGATTTCCATGTCAATCATTTAGTATTGCAGGTCAAAAAGAAGGATTTAAAGATACAACTAGAGGGACAATTTTTTTTGAAATAGCAAAAATAATAAAAAAAGGTAAGCCTGAAGTTATTTTTCTAGAAAATGTAGTTGGATTAATTGGCCATGATAAAGGTAATACGTTTAAAGTTATACTCAATACAATAATTAATGAATTAAATTATGAGATAGATGGTGTTTCTATTAATGATGGTAATATAATATTTGATAAAAATATATTTATAAGGGATGCAAGAGATTTTGGATTACCACAAAAGAGAAGAAGAACATATATTGTTGCTTTTCGTAAAGGATTAAAACGTAAAGGGAATTTTTCATTACCTAAATCATCTTCAAAAAAAATTTATGAAAATGTAAATGATATTTTAGATGAGAATGTAAAATCAAAATACTATCTATCGGAACAGTCTTTGGATACATTAAAAAGGCATAAACAAAATCATAGTAAGAAAGGAAATGGGTTTGGCTATATAGTAGTTAACGAAACAGAAGATTTATTAGCTAATACTATACTCGCAACTGGAGGCTCAGGAAAAGAAAGGAATTTGATATATAGTAAGAAAAATGAACATGATGACTCTTATACAAAACAAACGCCACCAAATATGGAACATATAAGAAATATGACTCCTAATGAATGGGCAAAACTGCAAGGATTTAGGGTTGGGCATTTTTAGATGGAAATAAAGATTTATTTACTTTTCCTAAAGAGATAAGTGATGCTCAAAAATATAAACAACTAGGAAACAGTGTGGCAATACCTGTTATTTATGAAATAGCAAACTCAATTTTAGAACAAATAGAGGAGTAATTATGAATGTAGGAGAAAAATCTGAAATATATGTAAAATTATTTTTATTAAGAAATAGAGTATTACCAATATATAATGTAAATGGAGAATTTATAACAGACAAAAGGTATAGTATTAAAAATATAGATAATAGAATAGACTTTAAAAATGAAGGTATGGTAATTGATAAAAAATTAGAAATGTCAGAAGAAGAAATAAGAGTTTTATTACAAAATGTAGTCTCCTCATTAAGGAATCAGCATAGTATAGATTATAAATCTTTAGAACATTTTTCAAAACAGAAATCTACAAAAAAGTAAGATATTTCAATTTTAGTTGATGATAACTTTAAAAATATTTCTGATATACTATTAAAATATTCTATAAAATCTTATTTCAAATCAAAACCAACGCTAATTAATTCTTCTAAACATACTAATATAAAATATGAATTAAAGAATTGTACTTATGAATTAATGGATATAATAAATAATATTTCTTCAAGAAGAAAATTGATGGATAGATATATTTTTTGCAAGGAAAATAATATAGAAATAGTCTATGACTCAGTAATATCAGAGACATTTTTAGAAAATTTAAAAATGGTCGATACTACATTTCCACAAATATTAGCATATAAATTATTGGATTCATACAATGATAAAACTAAAAACTTTATAGATTTAATAACTGGAAAATTAGAAATTTTTCAGTTCATGAAGTTTATAGAATATTTTGGATTATCAGCATTTCCTAGTAAAGAATGGGATGGTAAAATTGTAGTAAATGGTGGATTTATTGAGGTGGAAAAAGATTTAAGTATTAAGATTCTAGATTTGGTGTATGATAAAGAAAATATATTAAATAATATGTTTGAAAATTTGAAATTTGATTCTCCTTCAACTACTAGATATAATATGTTTGAAGTTTTTAAAGAAAATGATAGCTATTACATTACATTAAATGTACAAATTCGTTATAGATAAAATTAACAGGATAAGATCTTTAATTATATTTTCGTAAAGCTCAAATAAAGTCCTAAAATGGTGGATATTTTGAATGTTAGAAAATTAAAATAATTTGGTTATTTCCTATGAGTATGTGATATCTAAATTTTTTTCTAATATTAGGGAAGTGATATCCCAATAAAATTAATAAAACTTTAAAACATGTGATGTTTTAGGGTTATTTTTGTTATATCTAAAAATTAGTAATATTAAAAAATTTTTCTTAATTAAAATTAACATGTAATATTTTGTATTACAGAAAGGAAAAAATTATGGAACAAAATTAAAGTCATAAGAAGAAAGAATCTAAAACTTTAAGTGTAGATTTAAGTTTGGAGATAAAAAATAAATTAGAAAGAATTGCAGATAAAGGATGTATAAGCGTAATCTCTCATAGAAAATATAGTACGCTTATACATCCTTTATCTACAATAAGAAAAATATCAAAGGTGTTTAGAGATGACAAGAAACAAAAATTAATACGGCTTAAGCTTCTAGGTTATTAGATAAATTATCAAAAAGAGAAAATAAAAATTAAAAAATGGTTTGTATTTAGAAAAAATAAAAAAATAAATTAATACTTAAAAAAATATAAGCTTCTAAAACTTAGAGATGAAAGATTATAAAATTTAAACGAATTATTTGTAATAGGCCAAATATTAAGGTATGAGTATTACAAAAATAAGGAAAAAGTAGTAGAAAATTGCTATAATTTGAATAATAGAATAGATTGTAAGAATAAGAGTTCAAAATCAGGATTATAAGCTAATAGTAAAAACAAAGGAATAGTTTCACTGTTAGGATTGAAAGGAGACCAAAGTGGAAATTACAGACTTAGTAGGTGTAGGTAAAATAGTTGATAAATTGGGATCGGGTGTTGGAAGATTATATAATGACTTTGTTAGTATACCTACAAATATGAGAAGATTAGGTAATGATAACTTAGAAGTTGAGATAACAGAAAAATCTTTTAAAATTGTAAATAAAAATAAGGAAGTCTCAAGAGCTGAGTTATCATTTGTAGATCAAACTGAATTTGTGAAGTTGGTTCTTCAACTAGAAAATTTGAATTTATTATTTTATCAAATGCAAGAAGAAATTAAAAATTTAGAAGAAATTAAAAATTTATTTAAAAGTATAGATATAGGAACAATGTCATATATACTTGATAAATATAAATATATTTCAGAAAAAGAAATATCTCAAACATTAAATAATTTTATAATTGAAAAATTAAATAAAAAGGAAAACATTTCAAAAGCATCAATAAATTTTATAGATGAACTATCTTTAGATGAGTTAAAAAAATTACAGGAAGTAAAAAAACTGATATTAACTTATAGTAAAGTTAGAATAAAAGATGAGAAATTTATATATTTTCAATATCATAATGAAAATGGTGAAATTTTAGGTATACAGAATATGGATATGGGATATTATTTCCCATTTTTACCAGGTGATCATGTTTTGAATGATATTAATACTACTATTAGCTGGAATGATATACAGAGCTTTGCTATGAGGGGATTATTTACTTCTACTTCTATGCAGATTCTTTTAGATTGTATTAAAAATAATAAGAAAGTCTATTACAATTTTTACTATAATGGTGAAAGGTATTTATTATGTTCAAAAGACAAAAATTTAGAAGGTAGTATTTTTTCTATTACAAATTTAGGAAAAGAAATATTTGATGCATTACCCAATTCGAATATAGTAGATACATCTGATTATATAGAAAAGTTGAATTCTAAAAATTTATTACCTGCTAAATTAGTAAATATAACTTATAAAGAGGAGAATGAAATAATAGGTATTATAAATAAAAATTAATTTTTCTTTACATATTTGAAACTTTTTCAACTGTAAAATGGATAGTTATATTTAGGTTTTTATTAATATTAAGTTTTGCCACATCAAATATATTTCAGGGAATTTTAGCTCTCCGAATCTTTTTTAATATTATTATATTCATCATATAATAGTATTGTACAAGAAGGATTAAATATTACATTTACACAAACACAAACAATTTTGGATGGTGGTGTACTAAATGGAGTAGCCGTAGATGATATTAATATAGTAATTAATTTAAAAAATGCTTGAAAGGAAATATTAAAACAAGAAGAAGAAAAAATTAATTATGAATACATATTAAAAATACATTCAGAAGTTGCTAAAGGACAAGTTTTAGAATGGGGTAAACTTCGCTCGGGTGAAGTCGGTATTTCAGAGATAGATTATATTCCATCAAGTCCAGAAAAAACAAAAGTGAAAGAAAAAATATTGGAAATATTAAAAATTCAAGATTCTTTAGAAAAGGCACTTAAATATTATTGTTACGGTACGAAAAATCAACTATTTTGGGATGGTAATAAAAGAACATCATTATTAATTTCAAATAAAATGCTAATAGACAATGGATTAGGAATAATGAGTAAATCAAAAAAAAATTTAAATGAATATTATTCTTCATTAAATGAAGTGTATAAAATGGAATTAAAAGAATTTTTAAAAAATAAATGTATAGTTAATTCAGAGATAAGAAGTGATAATGAGATGAATTTTGAATTAGAGATGCGAGGACTGAGTTAATGTTATATTAAGTGTTATTTATAGTAAAATATGTTATAATATATTAATTGTAAAAATTAAGATTTGGAGAAGTAAAATGAAAATTGATTTGCATATACATACTAAAAAAGTAAAAAAGGGTGATGCTAAAACAAGAAATATATCTGTTAAAGATTTTATTGAGAAAACAAAAAATGTAGATATTATGGCTATAACTAACCATAATCAGTTTGATAAAAGCCAGTTTGAAGAAATAAAAAAAAACTTGGATATTAATAAGCTATTATGGTGTGGAGTGGAATTAGATATAACATGTAATGATCAAAATACACACTTAATTTTAGTATGCGACATTTCAAAAATAGATGACTTTACAATGCTTATTGATAATATGGTGGATGATGTTGATGATTTTAGTATTGATGTTAAAGATTTAATGAAAGAAGTTGAAAAGAACTTCAAAAAAGAGGAAGTAATATTTTTTGTGCACTATATGAAAAGTCCTAAAATTTCTGAGAATACATTTAAATATATAAGAGATTTGATTCAACAAAAAGGATATTTGATTTTTGCAGAACCCACTAACTATGCGACTACATCTATAATGATAAATCATGATATAAGGGCGTTAAATGGTTCGGATGTTGCTGACTGGAATGATTATGATGATAATGAATTATTAAAACTAAAAATACCTGTAAAAGATTTTAAAACATTTTATTTATTATCAAGAAAAGATAATAGTGTTATAGAAGAGTTTATGAAAACTATCGCTATAGATAAATATAATATAGAGTTGGGACAGAAGAATAAAGATAAAATAAGCATTACATTAAAAAATGAAATAAATATAATTTTTGGTGGAAAAGGAACGGGGAAATCAGAGATATTAAAAGCATTAAAAAAACAGATGGAAGTAAAAGGTAAAAAAGTTGGAATTTATGAGTCTTCCATCAATGAAAAAAACTATGATGAACTCTTAAGAAGTAATTGTCAAGAATTAAAAGTAATTATTGATAATAAAGAAGGGTTAATAAAAGAATGTTTAGATTACAAAGAAAGTTTTCCAAAAGATTTGTTGAAAGAAATAGAAGCACATGTTACAGATGAAAAAAATTCAAATAAGTTTCCAATAATTCATTCGATGTTTTCCAAAACTAAACAGTTATCAAGTTTAAATAATAATTTTCAAAATACAGATAAATTGTTAGAAGGTATTAATATTGTGAAGAATAATGATATGTATGAACACTTAGATAGTGAAGAAAAAAATCAATTAAGTGAAATGTTAAATAAATTATTTCTTCTAAATATAAATGATGAAACTAATCAACTAAAAGGATATTATGTAGAAGCTTTAACAGAGTTGCATATAACAAAAATTAAAGCAGTAATATCGGCTAAAAAAGGATTGAAGTCTAAGCCAACCAACTATCACTTCTCGACTCTTATTGCTTCAAGAGAAAATTTTTTGAGAAATATGGTTGAGATAGATAAAGAACTAAAGAAAGAAAATATTGTTAAAGAATTTGATTTGGGTGAATTACCAAATAAAGGTATAATTAAACAAAAAATAGAATATAAAGTTCTTAAAAGTAACAAAGAATTAAAAAAAGATGGGTATGAAAATATAACAAAAGCAAAATGTATTTTAAATGCATTAAATGAAATGAAAATTATAGATTTTTCACGTGTCCATGAAAAATTAGAGGAAATAAATAATAAATTTAATGAAAATGATATTAAGGAAGTTAATTTAGAGGTATTACTAGGAACGGATTTTAACACCTATATAAATGAGATGGAATATGTGCCATCAAAAGGTGAAAAAGCAATATTATTAATCAATAAATCTTTAGAAAATCACTCAAATGATATATACTTATTCGATGAAATAGAGCAAGGGTTTGAAAATAACTATATCACAGATATGATCATACCTAAAATAAATATGTTAGTAAAACAGAATAAAACAGTAGTTATAGTAACCCACAACGCTAACATAGCAACACATTTATATCCATTTAATAATATATATAGAGAGTATAAGGATAATAAGTACTTTACTTATATAGGTAATATGTTTAAAGGAACACTAAAGAATATTGATGATAATGAAGATAATGTGGACTGGTTAGAAAAAAATTTAATGACATTAGAAGGAAGTAAAGAAGCATTTTTGATAAGAGGTGAAATATATGGAATTTAATACTATAGAAATTATAAATATCAATGAAGAAGTGAAAATAGAATTTGAAAAAGAAGATTTTGAATTGATAATTGGTAGTGGTGATGAAGAGATGATTAAAAAATTTTATAATACAATATATGATAATATTTTAGAAAATAAGAAACTGGTCAAGTTTAAGATGAACGAAGGTATTACAAATAATATATTTAAGGAAATATTAGAAATATTAATAGAAGGATTAAATAAGGAAATCAAAGATTCAGAAAAAAATATTACAAAAATATTGGAGCATAAGAGGGAGTTACAAAACTAAAATAAGGAAACTATTAAAATAGAAAGATATGCTTTGCTTGTTGTAATAAAATGAAGTTGAAAAAAAGAATGATCAAATAAAGAAACAAGTGTTATAAGTATTTATTGAAATATTTATAACATTATAGTATAATCTCATACGGTAGATTAAATGCTATATAAAATGAAACAATGTTGAAGGCGAGTTAAAGTTTTCCATTAGTTTATGGCTAATGGTTTTTTTTATAGTTGGAGGATGTGTTATAAAATAATTATAATGAAAAACTACTCTTTATGGAGTAGATTTTTCATTATAATTATCATAATAAATATTATTGTTATCAAAATAAATATTAATTTTATTTTCAAATTCTAAATCTTGTCTTTGAAAAACTTTATAATTGTGTATGTCTTTTTCCCACTCGTTTAACAGTTCTTTAAGTTTGTATTTTGTATTTGTATTTAAATTGAGGTCATTTAATATGTTTTTTAAATCATCTTCTAATAAATTTATTTTCTGGCTAATATCAGCTATTAATTTATACTCTTCTATTAATTTTTTATCCATATAACCACCTATTATTTTTTTAAATTATAACAATTTTTAAGTAATCTAAAGATGTTTTTGTTAGTAAAACTTTTTTAAGGAGATAGAAAATGGTTATTATTCCCATAAAAGCTTAAGGATAATTTAAATCTTAACACTAAATTTTTTTATGTAGTAAAAAAGTGTAAAATTTTCTAACTAAAAACATTTAAAACTTCTTATAATTTAA